>CAZPIR010000313.1:0-2292 GCA_964586085.1 uncultured Anaerolineaceae bacterium
GCTATACTTTGCGCCGAAGCAAAATCTACGTGTGGATGTGCCAGCGACTCTATCTGAATTTCCGATCTTTGAGTTCTTTTCTCAAAGGTCTTTTTTGTGCAAACCACCGTATGGAGCCAACATGAATCCCAAAACAGCCGCGCAATTTTCGCGCGCGGACATTGAAAAACTATTCGAGCACGCGAACGAGTTGCGCGCACAATCATCAACGCTTGTCCGTCAACCAGCGCCGGCGGAACGCGGCGAACCTGGTTTGGAAACCGCCTTGGTCGCGCTGTACGCGATGCACATCGAAAAAAATTCGCTCGACCATTTACGCGTCGCCCTCGTCGGCGATTTGAAACACGCGGCATCCGCGCATTCGCTCGCACGCGTGCTGTCGCTATTCGCGATTGATTTTTCGTTCGTCGCGCCTGCCGCACTCGCCATGCCGCCGGATATTTGCGACTATCTCCGCGAGAATGGCTTTAGCGTCGAGGAGACCAACGACCTGGCAAACACATTGCAGAAAATGGACGTGGTCTATTTTACCGGAATGCGGAAAGAAGATTTCGCCGATTCCAAGCAGTACGAAAAATTTAAAACATTTTTCGTACTCACGCCCGAGCTTGTCGCGAACGCGAAACCCGGACTCGTCGTCCTACATTCCTCCACACACGGCGAAGAAATTGCGAACGCCGTGGACGCGCTTCCAAACGCGGCGTACTTGCGCCAAGCAGAGAACGCGATGTTCGTGCGCATGGCATTGCTACGCCAGTAGAGACGTTCGCGGCGCGTGCGAACCTCTCTACAACATTCAGGATGAATTATGCTAACCTTTCACGTGTACGTGAACTGGGGTGTGCCGGGCGGTTTGGCGCGCGTGCATTTTTCGCATTGTCCGTACTGCAATGCGGGGCGCGGCATTCATCCGCGCGCCGTTCGACGCACCAGCCGTTGGCACGGTCCGTTCGATTCGTACACCAAAGCGTATGACGCGGCGCGTCAATTAGCGCGCGTGCGCACCAAATGTCAACATTGCCGCCCGCATCGGCTGGCTGATGGCAAACCCATGCCGAGTGAATTTTAATTTTCGTGAGGTCGTCCGTGAATCCTGAATTGATTCTCCGTTGGCACGCAATCGGTGCCATTCAATTTGGCAAATTCAAACTCAGGTCAGGCATCCTGGCTCCGATTTATCTTGATTTGCGCGTGCTCGTTTCGTATCCCAGTGTTTTGCGCGCAACCGCGCACGAGGTCGCCGAAACTCTCGCGCCGCTCAAGTGTGACCGGCTTGCGGCGATTCCGCTTGCCGCCCTGCCCATTGGCACCGCTGTCTCGCTCGAAATGGATCGTCCGCTGATTTATCCGCGTTCGCTCAAAACAAATTATGGCTCGGACCGTCGCGTCGAGGGCGAACACAAATCCGGCGAAACTGTTGTTTTGCTGGACGACCTCATCGTGACCGGCGCAAGCACGCTCGAATCCATCGAGATTCTCCAAACCGCGCGACTCAAGGTCAGCGATGTCATCGTGTTGGTGGATCGCGAACAAAACGGTGTTGCCGCTGTCACCGCACGCGGATGCAACGTGCACGTGCTCTACCGTTTTCACGAACTCGTCCAGGTTCTGCGCGACGCGAATCGCATTTCCGAAAATCAATTCAACGACGTGATGAACTATCTGAAAGCACGCTAAACTCCGATTGACGCCATGTCAAGTCCAAGTAGAATCGAGTTCAAATGGATCACGAAATTCAATTTGCCTCTGCCACCGCGCAGGGACGCGATATCAGTGAAACCACGCGCACGATTGCCGAATCCATCCTGAATCAAATCGGACATTTGCCGATTGACCTGCTCATCGTTTTCCTTTCGCCGCATTTTGCGCGCGGCTCGGCATTCGTCACCGATAATTTGCGCGACGCACTACATCCGCGTGTGATGCTGGGTTGCACAGCCGAAGGCGTCATCGGACGCGCCGACGAGTTTGAACATCAAGCCGCTATCAGTGTCATCGCCGCGCATCTGCCTCACGTCGAAATCCTGCCGTTCGCGCTCAACCCCGAAGACTGGGGCGACATGCTCGAAGTGCGTATGCCGTTTGAAGAAGCGCTCGGCGCGCCGCACAACACCCAGCTTTTTATTTTGCTCGCCGATCCCTTTTCCACGCCGATGGACGGCATGCTCGACGCGTTCAATCGTTTCTATCCGGGCGTGCCGATGGTCGGCGGGATGGCGAGCGGCTCGGCGCGCGCAAAAGGCAATTCGCTTTTGCTCAACGAACGCGTATTCATCGAGGGCGCGGTCGGCG
>CAZPIR010000313.1:2302-5203 GCA_964586085.1 uncultured Anaerolineaceae bacterium
CGTGGCATTGCGCGGCGCATTCCAGGTGGATGTCGTCGTCTCGCAAGGATGCCGCCCGATTGGTCAACCGTACACGATCACCGACGCGCGCGAGAATATGATTTACGCGATTGAGGGCGAACCACCTTTGCCGCACATTCAAAGTTTGATCGAGCGGCTCGCGCCCAGCGACCAAGCTCTGCTCAAAAATGGTTTGTTCATTGGACGCGCGATTGACCCGACCAAGCTCGAACAAGGGCGCGGCGATTTTTTGGTGCGCGGCTTGATGGGCGTGGACCACGAATCGGGGGCGATTGCGATTGGCGATCACGTCCACGCCGGCGAAACGATTCAATTCCATCTGCGCGATGCGACGACCGCAACCGAAGACCTGGAAATGTTGTTGACGCCGCAGATGTTTTTCGATCAACCGAGCGGCGCGCTCCTCTTTTCGTGCAACGGACGCGGCACGCGCTTGTACCCACATCCGAACGGCGACATTAAAACGATCCAGGATGTCCTCGGCGGCGTGAACCTCGCCGGTTTTTTCTGTGCCGGTGAAATCGGACCAATCGGCGGCAAAAATTTTCTACACGGACAAACGGCGAGCATCGCGCTCTTTCGTCCGGCGAATCCCACATAATCAGATTTGAAAAAGAATTTCACACTATTTTTCTGTCGCAAATTAAATGGCGTCAGGTCTATGAACCTGACGCCATTTTTATTCCAATGCTTGTCCACATTCATCCCGATACCCACACGCGCGACAACACGGCGGCTCGTCGTGATTGCGCGGCACATCGCGCGCATCCAGGTCAGCGCGCATTGCGTCGAGTGTGGCGAGCAAGCGCGCACGCAGGGTTGCGTCGAAATCAACCTGGAACACATCGTCGCGATATTTGAGCAAGCCGAACGGCGGCGCAACGTGATACGTTTCCTCGATCAACAATCCGTACGCGGCAAGTTGCAAAACATCCGACTCGCGCGGTGACGATGCGCGACGATTCGGCTTGACCTCAATCGGAATCGTCGCGCCGTTTTGTTCAACGATGTAATCCGGCTTGCCGGTCAGCGCGTGCCGCCGCGAGAACAAGGGTCGCTCGACCTTTTCCCAGGCGCCCGTGTCCGAGTACACGATGCGCGCGCCAAACGGCAAGCCGGTTTTTGCGCGCAACTTGGTTGCAACGAGGAACATCGCGAGCGCGACCACCAACACAATCACAAACAGCGCGGCAAAAAATTCAGCCATGCGAATTCTCAACGCGTCGTCAGCGTCACAGCAAACGCAATCGCAAACACCATCGCGAGCAGAAACAACACGAGGGCGACACGTTGAAACGTGTTCGCGCTCTGCACGGCGCGTCCATGTTCGGCGTGACGCACGACGCCGGCTTGCAGTTGCTCACGATTCGCCGATTCTAATCCGCAGACGCGATGCAACCACCACGCGCGATGACAGTAGATATACTCGCCAATTTCGCTCGCACGAATCACCGCACGGTTAGCGGGCATTCAACCGTTCCTCAAATTCGCGCAAACCTTTTTCGAGCTTTTCTTGGCGCGCCGCAATCGTCAAATCACCGCGCGTCCGTTCGAGCACGCCGCGCACCAAATCGGTCGTACGGCGCAAGCCGCCGGTCAACGCATCCGGAAAATCCATCGTGACCAGGAGCGAATAAATATCTTCCATCGCGTTCAACACTTTTTCGACACGGTCGCTGTTATCGTGACGAATAATGTCGAGCGCATAGCGGCGCAATTCGCCCGCCGCTTCGCCCAAGCCGTTGAGGTATGCCGCGTACTCGATGCCCAATTCATCTGGGTCAGGAATCGTGCCGCCGGTAATAAGCGACGCGACAATGTTGGCTTCGGCAAATTCTTTGAGTGCATCCTGCACGTAGCCGGCAAAATACAAATCGGGGTACGCGGCGACGCTTGCTTTCATCTGCGTCGCGATTTCTTTGGCGCGTCCAAGCAACTGCGCGGCTTCGGTATGCTCGGCGCGATGCGTCGCGCGAATCGAGAGCGCGCAGTGACGAATCAACTCGCGCGAGGCAGACAAGGCGGCATCGCGCGCGGCGTTCTTGGCAACAAAATCGTGGCGAATTTTTTCGCCGATCGAATCGAGTACTTGCATGGCATCTCCTCAGAAATAATCTGTGGAGCAAGCGGCTTGCTCGCTCCACATTTTCAATTCACTCAACGATAGACGATGAATCCCAGGACTGCCGCACCCAGGATGATAAACACCGGATTAATTTCGGTGAACGTGAACAAGCCGAACGAAACAATTGCGAGCGCGAGCTTGTCCCAACTCTGCATGATCCCATCGCCCCAACCCAGTTTTTTCACATTCATCACGCTGACCGCCATATCGTACGCTGTCCACAACAACAAGCCCACCACAATCGGACGCACGGCGGTAATCATCGCTTTGAGCGCGGGCAAATCCTTGACACCGAAAAACGCGACGACCATGATGAGCATGAGAATCGTCGTCGGCAAAACCGTGCCGCCTGCCGCCGCAATCGCGCCCCACACGCCGGCAAGTTTGTAACCGACGTACGCGGACACTTGGGGTGCAATCGGACCGGGCAAGGCATTGCCGAGCGCAACCGCATCGGCAAACTCGGCGGGCGTCGCCCAAGCGACCGGCTCGGTTTCACCCGGTGGAATCCATTTCGCCGCCGTGACTTCGCGTTGCATCAACGCCAGCGACGCGGGACCCCCGCCCCACGAAAACATGGCAACGCGCGTGAACAAAACAAAAATGTCCCACAACAACATCGAATCCTCCGTTGGATTGATTTGAAATTTCGACGCTCAATATATCACAACATTGCGCGCGATGCGAAATCACGGACGAATCGGGTGCAGTTCAGTTTGGGGGCGAGTAAACCGAGTTCCACACTTGGTCAAAAC
>CAZPIR010000314.1:0-5173 GCA_964586085.1 uncultured Anaerolineaceae bacterium
ACCCCATCGTCAAGCGATTCAGGCAACGGTCGAGTGGTATAAAAAAATCAAGTGATGCGCTAAAACAAATCGCCCCTCGTGATGAGGGGCGATGGTTTTTCTACTTGCTTTTTTGTTCGATAAAACTGGTCAGATTACGTAACAGGTCGTACCAGAACGGCGCGCCGAGCATCACAGCAAGCGTCGTCAAACCCAATCCGGCAATTTTTTGAAACCAGGCCCAATCTGTTTCGGGAAACATGTTCCACCCACTCGGCAATTGGCTTTGCGCCAAAGTGTTGACGGCTTGTTGGAACGAACCGGCTTGAGCGCCTTGTGCCGCGCCACTCACCGCCGCGCGTAACGCTGGTTCGCGCCAGAGCGAGTTGGCAATCGCAAGCGAGTCGGCGCCAAAGATCACGGTTACAACGAGTGCGACAAACAAGGTCACCCATTGCAAGCGCTGGCGATAGACGACGGAAACGCGATCCATTGCCGCGTTAAACCAGATTTCGACTTGAACGCGTGCTTTGACAATGTCTCCATTCGCCGCGTCCACCATACTAATCACCGCTTGCCGCGCCGAATTATCCGGCAATTTCATCGCGCTGGCGCGAACCTGCTCCAAGCCGGTCGGTTGTCCGGTGGCAGGGGCAATCGCATCAAACAACGCGAGCGCAAATGTGTTCGGTGGAATGTACGTGAGCGACTTGCCTTCTTTGCCAGTCAAACCTTGGACGAGGGGATGCCCCATCACCTTGTTGGACAAATCTGGATCGGAAAGCAAGTTGCGAATGCCCGCTTCCAAATCTTTGGAACGCCATTGCATCCACCCGGCAATCGTGTCATTAATTTTGGCCGAAATTGTGCTTAACAAAAAGTACACAAAGATCAAACCAATCGCAACGTCAACAATCGTGGAGCCAAACATAGATGCCTCCTTTGGCTAGTGTTGGCAAAATTATATCAAACCCAGCACAGGGTGTCAATCATTTTGCGAACGGATTATGTGGTTGAATAAAAAGCACTCTGTCTCAGACAGAGTGCTTTGAGATTGAAAACCGCACCACTCGCAAACGTTCGCGTTAGCGCGAATCGCTTGCCATGTGACAATTTTTGTATTTCTTGCCACTGCCACACCAGCACGGATCGTTGCGCCCCAATTTCGCGCCGACCGGCGCATTCATCGCTTTGCGTGGCGGCTCGGCTTGCTTTTTGTTTTCCGCTTTCGGCTTGCCGCCATCCAACTTGGCAACCGTGCTCGTCGCTTTTTGTGTACCGGTCGCAACTTTTTGCGTGGTGCCGGCTTCTTCGACTGCTTGACGCGCGGCGCGATCACGGTCCGCGCCGGCAAGTCGCGCAAAGCCGCGATATTGGTACGTGAACACGTACGATACCACGCGCGAACGAATCTGGGCGTACAACTCGGTGAACATTTCAGAGGCGCGCAATTTGTACTGCACAAGCGGATCACGTTGCGCGAATGCTTGCAAACCAATCCCCTCGCGCAATGCCTCAATCTCGGTGAGATAGTCCACCCACAAGTTTGTCACGACGCTCAACATCAACTCGCGCAAGAGATCGTTGAACGACGCCGTGCCGCCACGCACAACTTCCAGTTGTTCAAGCGATTTTTCCCAGTACGTCAAAATTTCATTATGTAACACTTCGCGGTTCGACACATCCAGTTTCGTCGCGGCGGGATGCGCCCACGCGAAACGCGGCACGAGCACATCAAAGCGCCGATGCGTGCGTGTATCGAATGCCGCCGCGCGAAAGTGCGCGATGGAATAAAGCGTGTGCGCGAGTCGCGCACCTTGCGCATCTTCCGGCGTTTTGAGCCGCTCGTCCAACTCGCGTTCAATGTCTTCGAGATATTTTTCGGCTTGCGTGGTGAACGCGTCGTCAATCGTTGCGGCAAGTTCATCACGCAACACGTCAAAGTTCAACGCGCCATCCGGCTTCCAACGAAAATCCACCGGCTGTCCGATGCGTTTCGCCACACGCCGCGCAACCTGGTCAATCACGCGCAAATCGAACGCGCGCCGCACGGCATCCACAATGTCGCGCTCGCCGATTTCTGTACCGCGCTCGGCGCGCACATCAATCACCAACCCCGTTGCCTGACCCAGCGTTTGCAAGGTCGTCCGCAAATCGGATGGACGGTTTTGTTCGCGCGCTTCTTGCTGAATCGTCGCCAGCGTATTCTTGGTCAGGTCTTCAATTTCGTCCCAGGCTGTTTTGTACTGTTGCTCGAAGGTGTCCACCGATTCCGGCACGATCACATCGCTGATGTACTCGCGATGCGCTTCGAGCGCGGCTTGCGCCGTGTCCGCGATGCGCGAAGCGTCCGCGTCCGCGCCTTGTAAATTATTCAGGATACGTGTGAGCGAGAACGGCGCCCACAATTCATTTTCGTTCAGATAAAAACCTGGGATGAGCGCATCCAGGTGTGCGAGCAAACGCGAGGCGTCCGACGATTCGCCCTTGAGATTTTCGTTGAGGATGCGCGCAATCTCTTCTTCCAGCCAGCCGCGCAAATCGCTTCGCAAATCGGCTTTGGTCAAAATGCGATAGCGTTGCCCGTAAATCACTTCGCGCTGTTTGTTCAGCACATCATCGTACTCGAGCAAGTGCTTGCGAATGTCAAAGTTGTAACTTTCCATTTTGACTTGCGCTTGCTCAAGCGATTTCGTGACCCAGTCGTGTTCGATGGGAATATCTTCGACCCAGACACGGTCCATCAAACCCTTGCCGCCCATGCGCCGCATAATGTCGTCTTCGAGCGACACGTAAAAGCGCGACGACCCCGCATCGCCCTGGCGACCGGAACGACCGCGCAATTGATTGTCAATGCGGCGCGCCTCGTGGCGTTCTGTGCCGATGATGCGCAAGCCACCCAGTTCACGCACACGCGCACGGTCGTGAATGTGTTTTTGGAAACGCGCAACCGGTTCGGCATCGAGCGCGTACTTTTCCGGCGGAATCTTGTTGAGCGCTTCGGCAATTTGATCGAACGAAAGATCGTAGGGATTAATGCCTTCGCGATGCAACACGCGCCCGACCTGGGTCAGTGTGTCTTCTGGTAATTCGCCGCCCAGCTTGATGTCCACACCACGACCAGCCATGTTCGTGGCAAGCGTGACCGTGTGCGGTTCGCCCGCGCGCGCGATGACATGCGCCTCACGTTCGTGTTCCTTTGCATTCAAAACCTGGTGCGGAATACCGCCCCGCAAAATATCGGTCAGGCGTTTGCCATCCTCGACGCCAAAAATTTCGCATAACTCGTCCACGTTGTCGGCCGCAAACGGGTCGGCATTCGCTTCCAGTTTTTTCGCGAGCCGCGCTATGTCTTCCTCACGCAGAGGCAAACGCTTGACGATGACATCCATATCGCTTGCGCGCACGCGATGCTCGTCACGCGCCACATCCACATCGCCGAGCGAATCAATCAACGCGCGATTGACGCCTGCCATATCCTCGCGCGAGAGACGCAGGTCTTGATAAAGCTGGCTCACCATGGCGAAGGCTTCTTCGGGTTGCATGCCGGTCAACCTTTGCGCAATCTTGGGCAAATCATCCGGGTGCGTCGCAATTTCTTCGCACAACGCTTCGCCGCTCCCCAGCAAGCCGTGGTCTTCGAGCCGCGCGGCAAACTCGACATCGCGTTTGGACAACGCGTCGAGTTCTTGCAAATCGCGTTCGGTCACATTCAACTGCTTGGCAGCATCCTTGCCACGCGTGCGCCCCTTGATGCGCGCCAGCTCGCGCGTGTCCACCTTAAATTTGCGCGCCACCGTACTGACCGCGCGCAAATCGAACGCGTGGAACAGACGCGAGGACAACGCCTCTTCGTAATTTTCCGAGGCGTCGTCGAGCGAACGGGAGAGCATCAACTTGAGCGTGTTACGTTGCTTGTCGTTGATTACCTTGTTCGCTTCGATTTCGGCGTGGAGTAAACGCGCCCGCGCGTACAGTTGCAGTTTGGGCGCGGCGAGACGTTTGTTCAAACGTTCGGATGCTTCAATCGCCGTCGTGCCAACCAGCGTGGGTTGCCCCTTGGCAAACAATTGCACCAACTCGACTGTCACCGCGCGCCACTTGGCTTCTTCGTTGCGATAAATTTGGTCGGGCTGATCGGTGCGACGCACGGGCTTGTTCGTCGGAATCACGACGACATCCAAGCCGTACACTTTTTGGAATTCGTCTTCTTCTGTTTTCGCCGTGCCGGTCATACCGCCGATGCGATGGTACAAACGAAAATAATTTTGGAGCGTGACCGTCGCGTACGTCACCGACTCTTGTTGAATTTGCACGCGCTCTTTGGCTTCGACCGCTTGATGCAAGCCATCCGACCAACGACGACCGGGCATCAAACGTCCAGTAAATTCGTCCACGATCACGACCTGACCTTTGCGGACGATGTAATCCTTGTCGCGTTTGAAAAGATATTCCGCTTTGAGCGCGGCTTCGAGGTGATGCAGGACCTTGGCTTGTTGCGGATCAATCTCTTCCGGGCGGTCCGGGTTGGTGAAACGCGAGCCAAGCAATTCTTCCACGCGATCATAGCCGGCTTCGGTCAAGGTGATGCCGCGCGTGCGTTGGTCAATCGTGTAATCATCGGGCGCAAGCTTGCGCACAATTTCGGCGAGACGATAGTACTCGTCCGATGCTTCGCCCGCTGGACCGGAAATGATGAGCGGCGTGCGCGCCTCATCAATCAAAATATTGTCCACCTCGTCCACAATCGCGTAATACAATCCACGTTGCACGCGATCTTCGAGCCGCCACGCCATATTGTCGCGCAAATAATCGAAACCGAATTCGCTGTTCGTGCCGTACGTAATGTCCGCACGATACGCTTCTTGACGCGGGCACGGTCGCAAATAATTCATTTCGGCGGTTTGCGCTTTGAACCCAGGATCGAAAATAAACGCACTGCCCTCGCCCTGTTGAATCACGGCGACGCTCAAGCCGAGCGCGTGATAAACGGGTCCCATCAACTGCGTGTGATAATGCGCGAGGTAATCGTTGACCGTGACGAGATGCGCGCCGCGTCCGAGGAGTGCATTCAAGTACAACGGCGTCGTCGCAACCAAGGTCTTGCCTTCGCCGGTTTTCATTTCGGCGACCTGACCCTCGTGCAGAACAATGCCGCCAATCAACTGCACATCGAAATGGCGCAAGCCGATCG
>CAZPIR010000315.1:0-5147 GCA_964586085.1 uncultured Anaerolineaceae bacterium
CGAGTACGGCACGCGCGTTCAGGTCGCCCGGGAATTCGATTTTGCCGGTAAAAGGTTGCACGCGCGTCGCATCTGGAAAACGCACGCCGGTGGCGAGAAACCATTTCGGTTTTTTCGTGCCGCCGTACGTCAGCACGCGCAAATGTTTTTGATACAGCACCGGCACGATGCTTCCGTTCGACCCAAACTCGCGATGCCGCCACGTCAACACGCGCGCGAGGTCGGGCGTCAAGCCGAGTGCTTTGCCGGAAAACCAGTCCACAATCGCGCCATCGTACGCGACGCGCTCGTCCATTTCGATGCGCAGATTGCCCAGTTTGTCGAGATTGCCCCATTCGAGCAGTTCGTCCATCGTGCGCAGTGGTCCGACATTCTTTTTCGATTCTTCGGTCGCGAGCATCCACACCGCGTCTTGCGTAAACCAGAGTTTGTCCATCGCACCCGGACCTTGACGGTCCACAATCACGTACGCGGGCGCATTGCGAATGGTGTCTTTGCGGTAAGGTTGCCATTGTCCATCGTCGCCCTGCCACATAAAAAACGGTGAGTCCCAGTTTTCAAGCTCGCTGAAAAAATCCCAGTACGTCACGCCGCCGAGTGGTTCTTGATATTGCTTGACGTTGACCGTGCTATTGATCCAGGGTTTGTTTTCGACGATGAGCGCGTGTGTGTGATTCGTGAGATAGCCGCGCAAAAAATCGGACGCGGAATTTTCGGGCGGGGCAATGAGCGGCGCGCCGTTCACGTTGAGCGAGATGTCGCTCGAACGCGGACTGGGTGTCAAAGTGATTTGAGGAAGCGGGAAATTGGTTGGCGCGCGCGATGCAATCGGCGCTGGCGCGCTGGTCGCGCGCGGAGTTGGCGTATCAGTTGGCGAGATGGCAACCGGAGTTTCGGAGATTGGAGATGCACACGCCGCGAGGAAGGCAAGCCACCCACTCGCGGCGATAAAAAGTTTTGCGCCCTTCACTTTTTCTTGGGCGCTTTGGGCGGTAGCGAGGCGGCGAACGCGTGTGATTTTTCGAGCCACGCGTTCAAGCGTGTTTTCGATTTCACTATCGTGGGCGGCACGACGAGATATTCGCGCATCGCGCGTCCGGGAATCGGCTCGAAGGGTTGCGCGCCGAGCTTGGCGAATTTCGCGCGGTCATCCGGCGACAGACGCAAAAATATGCCGTCCTCAAAAACGCCGGCAAACAGATTGCCGCTGACGAACGCGCACGGACAGCCGAACATTTTGCGCGGCGTCATGCCCGGCATCGGCGTAGTGGCTTGCGTGAACAGGGCAATGATCTCTTCGGAAGGTTTGCGAAACTTGGGCATTATGAACCTCTTTCACGCTCTCGCCGGATGCCGACAAAAATCGAGCGACCGTACTGATCAGTTGTCGTGCCCGGCGCAAACCCGGCTTGTTCGAGCAAATGCAACCAGGTCGCGTGCGCGAACAAACCCTCCACGTGGCGATCTTCTTCGGTGCGAACGGTGCCGTTCGCTTCGCGCAAGAGATAAACAAAATCTACAATGTAGGTGTTGTCGTTCGGATTTGGATCGCACGTCCATTCGAGGTAACGCAAGCCGCGCGTACCGCGATCGTGTCCGCCGTGTTCGGTGGTCGGTTTAAAAGTCTCACGCGTCCAGTCCGGGACGATGACGACGGCGCCGCCGGGGTTGCAATGGACGAACGCCGTTTTCATCACCTTGAGTAAATCACGTTCGCTCGTAATGTACATAATCGCGTCGTGGATGAACACGGCGTCGAACGTGCGCTTGAGCCGCACGGTGCGCATATCGCCGTAGACGTGCTCGCATTCGGGATTGAGTTTGCGGCTCTCGCGCAACATTTTGCGCGAACGATCCACGAGCGTCATTTGAAAAAATCGTTTAAGGTGCGAGGCGTTGTTGCCGCCGCCGCTCCCAAACTCGACGACGGTGCGCGGCGGGTTGACGCACGATTCGCGCAAAACGCGCCGCACAAAGCGCGCTTCGTCCGCATAGTCGGCGGGGTCGGAGAGCAAATGCCACCACGACGCGAGTTCGTCATACAATTTAGGTTCGGATTTGCGCGACGATTTTTTGTTTGTCTGTTTCGGCATCTTGACCTGGATTCTAGGCGCGGGGCATTTGAATCACCACTGCGCCAGGCGCGAGATAGTACATGCCGATGCGATAATCGGCATAATCCACGAGCCGGCGCTGATGATACAATTTGACGCACGCCGCGTCGTCACTGCGATACTCGATATAGTACGCATTGGAACTGGTGAGCCGCCATTCTGCGTTTGCCGGAATTTGAAATGCGGCATGGTTGATTTGTTCGGCAGACAGTTCGATGTATGCGCCGCGCTCGCCGACGACGATGCGCTGATACCCGGTGGCGATGTGCGTGCCGTCTATCGTGTGCAAGCGTGCATGCGCATCGCCTTCGAGTGCGAGAGGAGACCCAACCTGATCGGTGATTTCGATGGGCAGGGGAATGGGTTGGTTCATTCTACGCAAATGCAATTCTAGACGATTACGTGAGTAATTACTTTTTCTGCCATGATGCAATTTTTTTTAGCAAGGGTTCTGTGCTGATTGCCATGTCTCGCACGGACTGATCGAATGGAATACCTCGAAATATCTCGCCGCCATAGGTGCTGAAAAGAACGCCGACAAAAGAAAAAATCGCTACTATCACGAGTGTGAACAAAAAAGCAAAAAATTGTGTCCAGGAAGAGAAAATATTTATTGGACGTGGATTTGCGAAAAGTAATCCGAGTGCCGCTGAAAATGAAAAAGCAAATGTCCCAATTACCGAGAAACGAATCCGTGAGATTGTATTGTGTTGAGCAAAATGCCATAGCAAAGGCAAGAAAAAAGCGAGTGGCCCAACAACCCAAAGTATCACAATAGGAGTGATACATTGAAAAACATTGTCCATCTTAACCGATCACCGCCGATTGAATTTTCATCAACTCGACAATTCCATCACGCGCCAGGTCAATCAAACGATTCATCGCGGCGCGTTCAAACGGTTCGCCTTCGGCGGTGGCTTGCATTTCGATGAACTTGCCCTCGCCGGTCATCACAACGTTGAAATCCACTTGTGCGCGCGAGTCTTCGGTGTAACACAGATCAAGCATCTCTTCGCCGTTGACGATGCCGACGCTGATCGCGGCGACGTTCGCTTTGAGCGCGCGCGGCGACGCGGTTTTTTCCTTGATCATTTTGCGGAGCGCAATCGCGAGCGCGACGTACGCGCCGGTAATCGAAGCGGTGCGTGTGCCGCCATCGGCTTG
Source organism: uncultured Anaerolineaceae bacterium (assembly GCA_964586085.1). Taxonomy (GTDB): domain Bacteria; phylum Chloroflexota; class Anaerolineae; order UBA4142; family UBA4142; genus JACRBM01. The sequence continues at coordinate 3,279 of CAZPIR010000315.1, forward strand.
AATCACATCGCAATCAATGTTGATCGTGTTTTCGCCAATCAGGTTCAGGTCAACCGCCGCGCGGAGCGAGCGACCAATCAAGCGGCGAATTTCCTGCGAGCGCGCACTCGGTGTTGTTTCGCGTTGCGTGCGCGTGTGCGTCGAAGCCGGGAGCATCGCGTACTCGGCGGTGAGCCAGCCCTGGTTTTGGCGTTCCAACCATTTGGGGACGCCGGGTTGAATCGTGACCGCGCACAGTACGCGCGTCTTGCCGGCTTCGATCAGCACACTGCCGGCAGGATAATCAAGATAGCCCGGTGTAATTTTCACCGGGCGGAGTTGATGGTTGAGACGATTGTCGGTTCGCATTTTTTAGTAACCAGTCATCAGAGGTCAGTAGTCGGAGAGACCGGGTTGCCAGTTGGTTGCGCGCGCCCAATCCTCGGCGGCAAAGTAGATGAGATCAACCGCTGGGTCTTTGACATCGGGATAGGTTTTGGGGGCAGCCAGGTTTTGTGCCAGGCGTCGTTTGAGTTCGGCGTAGGCTTCTGCCGTTGCGGGATGTGCGCGCAAATAATCGCGGAACAAGAGCGGATAACGTTGGTTGGCGCGTCCTTGCACGCGCATGTGTGTATTGGTGCGACGTTGCCCAAGCGGTGGATTGAACAAGAATTTTTCCCATTCCGCATCTGCCCCTTGAACGTTTGGTGGGCGATGGTCGCGCCGGATTCCTTCGTGGCGTGTATAGCCAAGCGCTTGCATCGCCGCTATCACACGCTCATCCAGTGCGGCGACGGTGATTTGAAGATCAATAATGTCCTTGGCGGCGAGTCCTGGAACAGAGGTCGAACCGATGTGATCAATTCGCAATGCCAGGTCGCCCAATCCTCGACGAAGCACGGCGGCGATTTGTTGAAACTCGGTTTGCCAACTTGGTTTGTGCGGAACGATTTCAATCATGGAAAAAACAGAATTCAGTAGTCAGAAGCCAGCAGATGGACTCGCGTTTCACGGACTTGAGGCAAGTCCTCTTGTTTGGTTGGGCTTTCTGCACTCTTGTAAACAATCAGTCGCCAATCAATCTGTCTACGGTTGACTGGCGACTGACGATTAAATACTAAACGCTTCGCCGGGCTTGAGCACGACGACTTTGGTTTTGGGCGTGGCGCGTTTCACGCGCGAGGCAAACGATTTGCCATCCTGCGCGATCAAATCGAACGTGTTGTAATGCATCGGAATAATCACTTTGGGCTTGATAAGTTTCGCCGCGCGCACCGCATCGTCGGGACCCATCGTAAAGTTATCGCCAATCGGCAAGAGTGCGACATCAATGCCATCTTCGCCGATGAGTTTCATATCGTAAAACAGCCCGGTGTCTGCCGCATCGTAAATTTTCACTTTACCGAGTGTTAGCAGAAAACCGGCGGGATTGCCCGCGTAACGTCCATCGGGAAACGACGAGCCGTGATGCGCGATGGTCAATTTGAGCCGACCGAACGGAAATTCGTGACTGCCGCCGATGTGAAGCGGGTGCGCTTTGCAACCCTGTCCTTGGCAGTACGAAGCGATTTCGTAATTGCTGAGGACGAGCGCGCCGGTGCGTTTGGAAATCGAAACGGCGTCGCCGAGATGGTCGCTATGTCCGTGTGAGACGAGGATAAAATTGGGCTTGACTTGATCCGGTGTTGTGGGTGCGACGGGGTTTCCGGAGAGAAAGGGGTCAATGATGAGTGTGCCCTTGGGCGTTTCGACGAGCCAGCACGCATGACCGTACCACGTTAGTTTGACTGCCACTGCCAACCTCCAGCCGAAAAATGTTGGGCGGATTATAGCACAAACGTCCAGCACACTCAAACGCAATGGCAGATTTTGGAAACTGAAACGCCGAGC
>CAZPIR010000316.1:0-5129 GCA_964586085.1 uncultured Anaerolineaceae bacterium
CGACCTAAAGACTCTTGCCCTGCACGTCGCTCTACCGATCTCGTGGTGCCTGGAGCAACCGGAGCCGCGCCCGCCGCGACGAAACCGGCTGGCACAACTGCACCGGCGAGTAATGCCGGTTTACCCAAAGTGTTGCCCGCCACACACGCCGGGCGCGCGATCTGTAACGCGTGCCACGAGACCGGTGCGGCCGGTCCCAAGAACCCAGCTGATCATACAGGACGCGCAGACGCAACCTGCGTTGCGTGCCACAAGTTACCTTAACTTGGTCCAAAAAATCTATTAACCGTTGTGTAAAACGTGATGCGGAGGAACCCACCCCTCCGCATCACGTTTTTTATGCTCGTCGATTTAATTCACTTGCCGGTTAATTTGAAACCGCCAGTGTTTCATTGTTCCAAAATTACTTTGCTGAAAATTTCTACCACGTGCGGGTCAAAGTGCGAACTCACGCCCGCGCGAATATATTCGCTGACCCGTTCGCGTTGCCACGCGCCGCGATAGGGTCGGTCGGAGCAGAGCGCGTCCCACACGTCCACAACGGCAAAGATGCGCGCGGAAAGCGGAATTTGTTCGCCGCGCAAGCCGCGCGGATAACCGGTGCCGTCCCACTTTTCGTGGTGCGCGTACGGAATATCCAACGCGGCGCGCAAGTACGGAATTGGTGCCAGCAAATCGCGTGCGTACTCGGGATGCCGGCGCATGATTTCCCATTCGCTTTCCGTGAGCGGACCTGGTTTGAGTAAAATCGAATCGGGAATCGCCATCTTGCCAATGTCGTGCAGTAACGCGCCGCGCCGCACGTTGACCAGCTCTTGCTCGCTCAAGCCCATCGTATTTGCCAAACGCATAGTAAGGTTCAACACACGTTGCGTGTGTCCTTCGGTTTCTTCATCGCGCAGATCGAGCGCGCGCGACCAACCTTCAATCGTCGCATCGTACGCGCGAGTCAGATCGAGATTGGATTTTTGCAAGCCGTCGAACAATTGCGCGTTGTCAATCGCGATGGCGGCTTGGACTGCCATCAATTCCAAAAATTCAGACCATTCCGAATTGGGGTGCAGAGGCGCGCGATTGAAAATTTCGAGCACGCCCTTGACCTGGCTTTTGGCGATGAGCGGCACGCCATAGTACGCCTGGAATCCTTCTTGTGCCAGGGTGCGATGCAGTTTTTCCAGTTGTGGCGGCGGGGCGGCGTGTTGTTCCAAATTGGCGAGCGACACGGTTTGACGTTCGTGCGCCGCGCGCCCGGCATACCCCTGACCGAGCCGCAAACTTTGCGGGGTCAAGGTGTTGTTTCGAAAGCCGCGCCCGGCGGCGTACTGTAACGTTTGCAAATACGGATTGTACAAAAGAATGTCCGCCGCATCCACATTCAAGCGACTGGTTACTTGTTCGAGTAGAGCGTCGAGCGTGAGACGCAAATCGAGACTCGCGGTGATGACCAACCCAACCGAGTGTAGAGCTTGAACGTATTCGAGACGACGTTCGGTTTGCTCGTGCAGGGTGGCGCGGTGCATCGCGTTCGCCATCATGTCGGCGATGGCGGAAAGAATGCGCAGGTCGCTGGGCAGGATGGGGGTTTGCCGAGCCATCGCAAGCAGACCCAGGACCTGGGATTGCACGACGAGTGGCATGGCGACATAGGTTTGCAAATTGGTGCGCAGGTCGTGCCAATAAAAAATCGAATCGTTCTGCAAATCGTTCGTCAAATAAAACGTGCCGGTGTTGAACACGCGCCCGACCACACCTTGACCGGCGGGAATGCGCCGACCAATCGCATGGTTCCACACGCCGCGTGTGAGTTCGATGATGCCGTCGCCGGATGTTTCCTCGCGCATGATGAGCGCGCAGGTTTCTGCTTCCAGCAAATGTTCGAGTTGATCAAAAATGATTGGCGCCATGTCGGCGCGAGAGGCGGCGTGGCGTAACGCCGCGCTGACCTGTGCCGTGCTCTGGGTTTCACGCTCGCGTTGTTTGCGCTCGCTAATGTCGCGCACCATCGTCAACACGTGCGGCGCGCCGTTGATTTGCACGATGCGTGCCGAGACCAAACCGTCCACGCGCGTACCCTGGCGCGTTCGAAACTCGGTTTCAAAGCCGCTGATTTCGCCGCGCGCGAACAATTGCTCATTCATACGTTCGCGTTCGACGCGATTCGACCACAGATCCAGGTCGCGCGAGGTATGCCCGATGATTTCGCCGGAAGCGTACCCGGTTATTTCGCAAAAACCTTGATTGACCTCGATGAACGCGCCATCACTGACGCGCGAGATGGAAATGGCGTCGAGACTCGTGCGGAACGCCTGCGCAAACTTGTCTTCCGAGCGACGGAGTTCTTGTTCCGCTAGCACGCGCTCGGTCAAGTCCTCGATCATCGCGACAATAAATTCCGGTTTGCCGGTTACATCGCAGATCAAGGTGCAAGTGAGCAAACCCCAGAGCAAGTCGCCGTTTTTGCGGCGATACGCCTGCGTGATTTGAAAATTCGTGCGTTGCCCGGCGACCATCTCGCGATAGACCTTGTTTTCTTGTTCGTCGGACACGCTCCATTCGGTCAAGGGCTTGCCGATCAAATCGCCGGGTGTGCTACCAAGCAAATGTTCCATCGCGACGTTGGCTTGCACAATGGTGCGATGCAAATCAAGCAAGGCAATCGCGGTTGCCGATTTGTCGAACAGCGCGCGCCAGCGTTCCTGGCTTTGCGCCAAGGCGAGCCGGGCGCGCTCTTCTTTTTCGGCTTGTTCGCGGCGCGCGGCTTCAGCGGCATCAATCGCGCCGCCAATGCGTTTTGCCAAAACCCAGGATACGCTGACGGCGATCATGCTTGCAACCAGCACGACGACCGTTGTCCACAACGCCCAGCCACGCGAGCCAAGTGGATTGAGCCAGGAATGCGCGAGTTCGGCAATCACTAAAATGGCGAGCATTGCCGGCAAAAAGGTGCGGAGCAATTGCGCGCGCACCGACTGCCCAAATACTTTTTGCAAGCGGGGGATACTGGGCACGGCAAGCGCAAATTGGGCGACCGAAAAAATGAGCAAGCCAAACGCGGTGAGAAAGGACATGGGCATGGCGGGGGTGTCGTACAAAAAAGGCGAGCCGTAGAGATAACTCAGTACAACGGTGACGTTGATGAGTGCGCCCATGCCCATGATGCCGGCGCCAATTTGGTGAATGCGGACGTGTGGGGCTGGCGCGGTGAATAACAAGAGCGCGAGACTGGCGAGTAAAAACGAAAATGTGGCGGTGGGCGAAGCGGTCCGAAAAGGATTTTGCAACGACCATTCGCCCGCGCTCGGCGCAAAAACCGGCAACATGGAATTTTCGGTAAGCAGAGTGCCTAGCCAGGCGATGATGCCGAACAGCACAATCAAAAAATTCGTGCCGCGCACAAACCACAGCGCGCGGCGATTGGCTTGTCGCCGGACCAACACTTGAAGCAGAATCGCAAAGGTGAGAAAACCAATTGCGGCGGAGGAGGCGGTTTCAATCCATGCCGGGTTGACCCTGGTCAATTCTTGCGCGCCCGTCACCCTGCCAAACAGGATGACGAGCGCCAATCCGACGAGTAGCCCACTGCAAATGTGAACGATCCGCACAAAAACTTGCCGGGTTGTTTCTGGCATCGTTTCCCTTTGAGATGGGCGAGATGAAAACTAGCGCGCGCCCATTAACGCGAGCAAAACTCCACCCGCAATCACGCTTGCAATTTGCCCCGATGCGTTCGCACCCATCGCGTGCATCAGCAAAAAGTTTTCAAAGTCTTCTTCTTGTCCCACTTTTTGCACAACGCGCGCCGCCATCGGAAACGCGCTAATGCCTGCCGAGCCAATCAAGGGATTGAACTGTCCGCGACTGAGCAGATTCAAAAACTTGGCGAACAACAATCCCATCGCAATGTCGAGGCAGAAGGCGAGAATGCCCAACGCGAGAATGCCAAGCGTTTGCACACGCAGGAATGCGTCCGCACTCATGGTCGAGCCGATGGCAAGACCCAGGAACAGCGTGACCGTGTTGGCAATTTCCTTGGACGATGCGCCGGTCAAGCGTTCGACGACGCCGGACTCTTTCATCAAGTTGCCGAGCATCAAGGTGCCGATCAATGGCAACGCCATTGGCACGAGCGTGCCGACGACGATGACGACGATGAGTGGAAAAAGAATCCGCGTGCGCCGGCTGATGAGGCGTTGTGTGTACGGCATTCGAATTGCGCGCTCGCGTTTGCTGGTAAGCAGACGCATGATCGGCGGCTGGATGATCGGCACGAGCGACATGTAACTATACGCGCACACGGTGATCGGTGCGAGCAAGTGCGGCGCGAGAATGTTGCTGACGTAAATCGAGGTCGGTCCGTCAATTGCGCCGATGATGCCGATGGACGCCGCCTCGTTGAGATTATAACCCAGGAGCAAAGCGAGAATCAAGGTGCCAAAAATCCCAAATTGTCCTGCCGCACCCAGCAACATCATGCGCGGATTTTCGAGGAGCGGACCGAAATCGGTCATTGCGCCGATGCCGACAAACACGAGGAGCGGGAACAATTCGTTTTCGACGCCGGCTTTTCTCAGCACATCGAGCAAGCCGCCGGGTTCGACCATCGGCGAGAGCGGCAGGTTGGCAAAGATCGCGCCCATGCCGATGGGCAAGAGCAACATCGGCTCGTACTCTTTGGCAATCGCCAGGTAGAGCAAGAGGCAACCAACCGCGACCATGAACATGCCGCCGAACGAAATATGCTGGATGCCTTGCAATAATTGATCCAGGGAAGCGTTCACGCGACCCCCTCAAAACGTGCCAGCACATCGCCGTACCGCACGGTTTGACCGGCTTGCACGAGCGTTTCGGCAATGGTGCCATCGTGCGTTGCGCGGATCGCGTTCTTCATTTTCATCGCTTCCAGGATGCACACGGTTTGCCCGCGCGTGACCACGTCGCCGGCTTTGACTTCGACCGAGAGAATGGTTCCCGGCATGGGCGCGGTGACTTCGAGGTTGTTGGTGCGCGGCGTGGACGGCAATGCCGGCGCGGCAGACGTGCGCGGACGCTCGATCGTGTCCGGCGAGGGTGGGCGATACAAGGTGGTGGGGCGTTCAATCGCCGTCTCGTCCGCTGCGTTCACGGCAATG
>CAZPIR010000317.1:0-5101 GCA_964586085.1 uncultured Anaerolineaceae bacterium
GTTGTGGCTACAGCGGGCGCGGGGATAGTAAAATCGGTCAGGAAATTTCCTGCCCGATTTTGGGTGAGGCGCCGAGCGGATTTGGACCGCTGATCAGGGTTTTGCAGACCCTTGCCTTGCCACTTGGCCACGGCGCCGTTCAATCAACGAGGCAGAGTATATCTGATTTATTTTCGAGTGTCAAATCGAATCACGCCAAAACATTTTACAGCGAATTTACAATCTCCCCGTTCAAATCTTTGACTTGTGCTAGTGTCCATCTTATAATGCGAACGCAAATCGTTTTGGAGGCAAGTATGCCCACGCTTCTTTTGGTGGACGACGAAAAAAATATCATCGAACTCGAACGGCTCTATCTCGAAAAAGAAGGGTACCAGATCGAAACGGCGCACGATGGCAAACTCGCGCTCGATAAATTTCGCGCGACGAAACCCGCGCTCGTCGTGCTTGACCTGATGTTGCCTGGCATGGATGGTTGGGAAGTGTGCCGGCGCATTCGGCAGGAAAGCGATACGCCAATCATCATGCTCACTGCGCGCGACCAGGATGTGGACAAGATTGTGGGTCTCGAACTTGGCGCGGATGATTATCTCACCAAACCTTTCAACCCGCGCGAACTTGTGGCGCGCGTCAAAGCCATTCTGCGCCGATACGCGCCAACGCCGAAAACGCAACGCATGACGGTCGGCGACCTGACACTTGACCTGGATCGCCGCGAAGTGTTGGTCGGCAAAAAACAAATCGAGTTACGCACCAAAGAATTTGATCTGCTCGCCGTGTTGATGCAAAATCCCGGGATTGTGCTCACGCGCGAACGTCTACTCGAAATTGCGTGGGGCTATGATTTTGCCGGTGAAACACGCACGGTGGATGTGCACGTTGCGCATCTTCGCAAAAAACTTGCCGGCGCAAAAACGCAGATTGAAACCTTCAGTGGCGTGGGCTACAAGTTAGTTGGATAGTTTTTTGGGTGGTTAGGTGGTTGGGTGTCCAACGACCCAACCACCTAACCGCCCCAATACAAATGTCTTTACGCACTCGTCTGATTCTCACGCACGTTTTTATTATTTTATTCACGCTCGCGATTCTTGGAGTGAGTCTCGCGATTATTTTGCGCGACTATCAACGCCAGGTGCAACTCTCGCGACTCGGCGATGCCGTAGTGCCGCTGGCCTTTCAGGCGCGCGCGATGGTGCAGAACGATGTCGCGCCGCGCGACATGCTCACCCGGCTCCAACCGCAAGCCGGCGATGTGGGCGATGTGATGCTTTTAACCGACCAGGGTCTCGTCCTTGCCGACGCCAAGTACAACCTCACGAATCGTACGATTTCTCTGTCACCGCTCGAACGCGCCCAAGCACCCAAAGGTTTTTTCTGGGGCGCGACCCAGACGCGCCCACTCACTCGCCAACTGCTCTATGCCGCGGTTGCCGCCGGACAATTGCGCGGACAAAATGTGTACATCGCGCTTGCCGCGCCGGATCGCGGGTTCTTTAACGTGCTCGATGAAATTGGCACGAGTCTGTTGATTGCCGGTGTCATCACGCTCATCGTATCCTTGCTCGCCGCGTTACTGCTCGCGCGCTCGATTGCGCGACCGATCTCGCAACTCACGCACGCGACCGAAGCGATTGCGCGCGGACAATACGAGCATCGCGTGCCCATCCAAAGCGGCGACGAAATCGGACGCCTGGCAACCAGTTTCAACTCGATGGCGGAACAAGTGCAAAGCGCGCGCCAGATGGAAAAGGATTTTGTGGCAAACGTGTCGCACGAATTGAAAACGCCGCTCACCTCGATCCAGGGATTCGCGCAAGCGATCCTGGATGGCGCGGTCGCCGACATTGCCGGCGCGCAACGCGCCGCGCGAACGATTTACGAGGAAACCGCGCGGATGACGCACATCGTCGGCGATCTGCGCACGCTCGCGCGTCTTGAGTCCGGCCAAGTGGCGTTGGCGCACGAAACGTTTAACCTTGCCGACACACTTCCAACCTGGGTCGAACGGTTGCGTCCGCGTGCAGACCTTGCCAACGTCACGCTTGTCACCATCATGGACGTGCTCCCCGACATCGTCGGCGACCCAGTTCGGCTTGAACAAGTTATTACAAATCTCGTGGACAATGCGATCAAATACAATCGTCCCGGCGGTTCGGTCACCGTCAATGCGCGTGTGGACACCGAGTCGGCGGCGATTACGAGTAGCGTGTTTCGTCGTCGCAGTGCGCCGCCATCTCCCCAACGCTGGGTCACGGTTTCGGTTGCGGACACCGGGTTTGGCATTCCACCCGAAGACCTTGCGCGTTTGTTCCAACGCTTTTATCGGGGCGACAAGGCGCGCGTTGCCGGCGGCACCGGGCTGGGTCTCTCGATTGCGAAAGAAATTGTCGCCGCGCACAACGGCAAAATCGAAGTGACAAGCCAGGTCGGGCAAGGCACGACGTTCACCGTGCATTTACCCGCCGCGTAATTTTACAACGAGTTTACGCCAAACTCATTTTCAATTCATCCCCGCACGTTAAGATGCGAGTGAAAATTCAAACGGAGGTTACTCACATGAATCGGCTCACTCGCTTTTTCGCACTTGGCGCAATGGCCTTGATGCTCACGGTCACGGCGTGCCGTGGCATTCCGACCGGCTCATTGGCAGGCACATTGCTTCCCGCTGGTTCGGCTGAACCGGCAACGGCGTTGACGGCGTCCTCAGATGCGCCCGACCAGGTGGATCCCAACGACCCGCAAGCATTGGGCGGCGTCGAAGGTGTGGCCAAACGTCTGGGCATGATGCTTGGGGTGGTGCGCGCGGTTAACGACAAAGGCATTGCGCTTCGCACACCCAAAGGCAATGAAAAAGTTGGCGTGGATGCGACGACGGTGATTGTTGTGCCGGGCAAGCCCAACGCCAAATTGTCCGACATTCAAACCGGCGACCGCGTGATCGTGGACGCGCGCAAGAAAAAAGACCTGGCTGATTTTGTGCTCGTGATTCCCGCCGCGCACACCCTCGACAACCTGACCATGGGCATGGTGCAGTCGAACACAAATGGCACGCTCACGGTACGCGCGCCCAAAGACACGCGCACGGTGACGACAAGTTCGAGCACCATCGTCGTCAAAGTGAATCAGGATGCGCCGGCGTTGGGCACGCTCGCCGACATCAAGCAAGGCAATCTGATTGTCGCGCTCGGCGAAAAATCGGATGCCAGTTTGAATGCGCAAGTGATTGTGATCGTCAAGAATGATTTACGCGGCGGCCATCTGCCGAATCCCAAACCGCAGAGCACGCCGATAACACCACGTCAAAAACCAGGCGTGCCTGCGCCAACGCCAAATCATGGTGGATAGAAAAAAAGAGCCGCTGATTGTTCAGCGGCTCTTTTTTTATTGACGTTCCCCAACAATTGCCGACTTGTCTTGCACCACGCCGCCGCGCACAATTTTCACATGCACGGCGGTGCCCACGCGATCACCGCTCAACGTGCCGAGCAAATCATCGAGGTGACGAATCGGCGTATGTTCCACGCCTACGACGACATCGCCGAGCAGCAAGCCCGCTTTGTCTGCCGGACCATTCGGCTCGACGGAAACGACGAGCAGACCGGTTTCTTGTTTGAGCTGTTGCGCGAGATTTTCCGGCAGGCGCACCGGTTGCGCGCCCACGCCGAGATAGCCCCGACTGATATGCCCTTTGCTCAACAAAGTTTCGACCACCTTGCGAATCGTTGCGGTCGGCACGGCGATACTCACGCCACGCAGTAACGCCGAGGTGTTCAGCCCGGCGAATTGTCCGTTCGCATCCACGAGCGGTCCGCCGGAAAAACCGGGATACATCACGACATCGGTTTGCAAGTACGCATCGAGTTTGCCGCCGGCAGGGGTGCGCCAACTGGCGTCGAGCGCGCTGACCATGCCGAGCGTCGCCATCACAGTCTGCCCAGGGCGACCGAGCGCGAGCACCAGGTGTCCGACCTTGAGCGAATTTGCTTCGACCCAGGGTCGCGTGGTCAACCCAGTAGCATCCGCGCGCAACACGGCGAGGTCGGTCGTCGGATCGCGCCCGACAAGTTTCGCTGTTGCCGTGTGACCATCCGGCAAGCCGATGCGAATATTTTCATCTTGTTCGACCACGTGATGCGCGGTCACGATCACGCCGTCGCTCGACCACACAATCCCGCTCGCCGGCAAACGCGGACGCGCTTCCACGCGCACGATGCTCGCCCCGGCGAACTCGACTGCCGCCGCAAGGGTTTGTGACAAGTCAGATAGCACAGACATTTTCATCTCCTTGAATCGTTTCCAACTATTTGACGACATGCAGATTGAACATGGGCGTTTGATTTACACCCATCAAGGTAATCCACAGCGGCAAAACCATTTCGGTGCCGCGTGCGGTTTTAATGTCGCCCAGGTCAATTACATTTTTCCAACCGAACCAATGTCTAAGAATATCCACGACCTGCGTTTTGGCTTCGCGATCATCGCCGCTGACAAAAATGTCATGTTCGCCCGGCACGAGCGCCGGATTGACCATCAACGATGCGTTCATCGTGTTCAATGTTTTGACGACCTTGACTTGCGGGAACGCGCGTTGAATTTGCTCGCCGAGCGAATCGGTGTTGCACACAGTCAATGAGGGCGGCATGCCTTTGCTGAAATCGAGCGGGTTGGCAATGTCAACCAGGATTTTGCCGTTGAGATTTTCTGCGCCTGCCGCTTGCAAAGCCGCCAGTGAGCCGGCGCCGGACGTGCAGTTGAAAATGATTTCGCCAAACGAAGCCGCTTGTGCGAGCGTGCCCTGGGAAGCGTGCGTGCCGTTCGCCTTGACCCACTCGACGGCTTTGGGATTGTCCGCCGTACGCGAACCCATTTTCACGTTATGCCCCAACTGCGCGAGTTTGCCGCCAATGGCACTGCCGACCATGCCCGTGCCTAAAACGCCAATGTTCATTCGATGTCTCCTCTGCCAAAATTTATTGTGCAGATAATGTACCCGATTGCGCCCGCGAATACATCACCCAATCGAGCGGGCGACGACCCGGTAAAAAGGTTAGGTCTTGGGACAATCGCTTTTTTCCACAATGGTCGCCAAGTGTGTTATAAT
>CAZPIR010000318.1:0-1331 GCA_964586085.1 uncultured Anaerolineaceae bacterium
GCCCGCGCCGGAGTCGTCGCACGCCATCCACGCCGTCGTGGAGGAGGCCATCAAGGCCCGCGAGGAAAACCGCAAGAAGGTCATCGTGTTCAACCTCTCCGGCCACGGCTTGATGGACCTCAGCGCATACGAGGCTTACTTCGACGGCGAGTTGCAGGACGTTTGATTTTGGTTCTTGCAGGCTCCGATCAGCCGCTGGAGAACTTCAGTTGCGAGGCTGGCGCAGGGCAAGAAACCGCCCAGCGCCTTTGGCGCACGATGGTGTGGGTATGAAAGGAATAAGTCCTATTCGCATGAAAACACGGTTTCTGCGTTGTCTCTTGATCCTTCTCTCACCGATTTTCTTCAGCCTGGCGTGCTGCGCTGAAACGCCGCCGTTTGCAAACGGCCGTTGGATTGATCTCACACAGGAATACTCCAGCGAGACGATCTATTGGCCCACGGCTTCCGGGTTTGTCCTTGAGAAGGAGTTCTGCGGCACGACGCCCAAGGGCTATTTCTATGCGGCGAACCGATACAGCGCCTCCGAGCACGGCGGGACGCACCTCGACGCGCCCATCCACTTCGCGGAAGGCCGCAAGACCATCGAGCAGTTGCCGCTGGATCAATTTATGGGCGCGGCAGTGGTCGTGGATGTGTCGTCCAAGGCGTTGCAGAATCCCGACTATCAGATTGCCATTGCCGATTTGAAAAGCTGGGAGTCGGCACACGGACGGATTCCACGCGGCGCGATTGTATTGCTGAGGACTGGCTACGCGCAGTATTGGCCAGACGCGAAGAAGTATCTCGGCACGGCTGAAAAAGGGCAGGCAGGCGTGGACAACTTGCATTTCCCCGGTCTGCATCCGGACGCCGCTCGGTGGCTCGTTTCCGAACGGGCCATCAAGACTGTCGGCCTGGATACGGCCAGCATAGACTATGGCCAGTCGAAACTGTTCGAGGCGCACCGCGTATTGTGCGCGCACGACGTGTTGGCGATTGAGAATCTGACCGCGTTGGACAGGCTGCCGCCAACGGGAGCGTATGTGATCGCCCTGCCGATGAAGATCAAAGGCGGAAGCGGTAGTCCGCTGCGCATGATTGCGTGGGCGCCGGCGAATCCGGCGAAATGATGGTCGCCTGTCGCCGCTGCGTTCACTAACCGTCATGTGCGGTATCATCAGCTAAAGTGTGGTTTCGCATCTGTGAATCTAAACTGTTTGGTTTTGTTGTTTGCGGTGGTAATGGCAACGCCTGCGGTCATTGCGGCGGATGGCGAGGTGTTGAGCAAAACACTTCCCGGCGGCTTCGAGGGACGCTATATGCTTTTTGTTCCGCCGCAGGCGAAAGAG
>CAZPIR010000318.1:1341-5051 GCA_964586085.1 uncultured Anaerolineaceae bacterium
TCACCTAAATCCAACGGCGGCACCTGGCCGGGCGGAGACCAATCCCATGTTGCGCGGATGGTGGTCGCGCTGGAGCGCGAGCGACCAATTGACCCGAAGCGGGTGCTGCTGACCGGCGTGAGCGACGGCGGCACATGGAGCTACGTGCTCGGCTTCCAAGACCCGAAACTCTTCGCCGCGCTCGCGCCAATCTCCGGCGTCATGCCCAAAACCATCGCCGGCAGCCTGCGGATGCAGCCGAAACTACCGATCTGTGTCGTGCATGGCACGGATGACAAGATTTTCATCGTCGGACGCGCGCGGGCTGGGACAAGTGATGCCGGCAACCGGGCGCGGCATCGCGCAAGCGTTGGGCGTCCGCAACTTTACACTCGATCAACTCTATTTGCCGTTTGTCAGTGTGCGGTTTGGCGTGTGGTATTTTGCGCAAGATTTGAAAACCTTCAACGAGCCAATCTATGCGCTGGCGGCGTACAATGCCGGGACGGGGCGCGTCAAAAAATGGCAGGAGAGCGATCTCGATTTTGCAGTTGAAGACATTGACATCGCCGAGACCGCGCTGTACGTGCGGATCGTGTACACAAATTGGCGACAATATCAATCGCTGTACAAATAAAAAACTGGGACGAAGAAAAAATCTTCGTCCCAGTTTTTTATTGCGTGACCGGTTTGATCTGACTGATCACTTTTTGAACATCGGCCGGCATGTACTCGACCTTGTAATACTTTTCGATCTTGGCAAGCAGTTTAGTATCACTCAGCCAACTTGTAAACGCGGCTTGTTGTTTGGATTGCAGTGCACCCGCTTCGAGCGAACGATTGGCGTCTTTGGCGGTGACTTGAATGATGTGCACGCCAAACGTCGAAGTGACAGGCTTGCTGATTTGATTCGGTTGTAGTGCGAACGCGGCGTCTTCAAATTCCTTGACCATCTGTCCGCGCGGGAACCAACCCAGACTGCCACCATCTACTTTCGAGCCGGTATCTTCGGATACTTCTTCGGCGACCTTGGCAAAATCCTCGCCCTTGTTGATGCGGTCGAGTGCTTTGGCGGCATCGTCGTACGTCTTGACAAGAATGTGACGCGCTTCAACTTGCTCCGCGCTCGTCGGCACAGTCTTGCCGAGAGCTTCTTGCAATTTTTGACGCATCAAGTACGTCTCGACCAAACGGCGGAACTCGGTCTCACCGACCTGGGAAGACTTGGTCAACGAGTCCATCGCCTTTTTCTTGGCATCTAGGAATGCTTGGTACGACAAGGGAGTTGCCGTCGGCGCCGGCGTGCCAGTCGGTTCAGGTGTTGGCACTACGGTCGGCGTCGTCGGTGTGATTGTGCCCGTTGGTCGCGGCGTGATCGTCGGCGTGCGGGTCGGCGTACTCGTGCTCGTCGCGGTCGGCGAAGGTCCGGCGGTCGGCGTGCGCGTGGCGCGTTGATAGCCGAATTGTTGCTCCACGATTTCGTCAATTTCGTCGGCGCTGATGGTGATACCGCGCTTGGCAACTTCTTGACGCACCAACTCGTCTTCGACCATCTGCTCTAACTGATCAGGACCCAGGGTCACAAGTTGCGAGGCGACCTGGGAGTACTGTTGTTGCAAATAATCATTCAGGAACGACAGGGTCGGGTCGCTGGACGATTGTTGCAGATTCGCCGTAATCTGACTCAACGAACTCACCAATTGGTTGCCGGAAAAGCGCACGTTCTGTTGGAACTCGCGCACGGTGATATTTTTGCCATTGACGATGGCAATGGGCGCATTGACCTTGCCGATGGTTTCTTGATAGTACCACACGCCGAGCACAATCAGGATCAACGCCGCCACCCCGCCCATCGCATAGTACAGGATGCGCTCTTGTTGCTCTTGGCGCGTGCGATGCGCGAGTTGTTTGCGCGACTCGGCTGAGAGGCGTCTGTTTTCTTTAGGCATCGTTCAGTCTCAACAAACTATTCGCCGCGAATCGCTTCGGCGACATAAGGCAGGAGCGCGACGTGACGCGCGCGTTTGATCGCAATGGCGAGACGACGTTGGTGCTTGGCGCACGTGCCGACCTTGCGGCGGGCTTTGATCTTGCCGCGATCCGTCACAAAGCGGCGCAGAAAATCAACTTGCTTGTAATCAATATAAGTGATTTTTTGTGTGCAGAACGGGCACGCGCGCGGCGGGCGTGGTCCAAAACGATTGTTGCGGCGATTGCCGCCCTGGCGTGGTCCGCCACGCGAATCACCACGCGAGTCGCCGCGTGGTTCACGGGGTTCGCGCGCTTCAGGTGCCGCCCCGGTGGGGGTCGCTTGAGTATTCTCCATTTTCCAAAACTCCTAATTCGAATCAGATGTGGTTGGGGATGTAGAAGTGGTCGGCGTGTCGTTCGCCGTTTCCATTTCTTCCTCCGCACCGCGTCCCCGACGGTCGAGAATGATCACTTCATTCGCGACGATTTCGGTACGGTAGTGTTTTTGCCCGTCCTCACTCTCCCAACTACGCGTTTCGAGACGCCCTTCGACATAGACCGCCGAACCTTTGCTCAAGTACTGATTGCAGATTTCGGCGAGGCGTTCCCACGCGACGACGTTGAACCATTCGGTTTTTTCGTCGCGTTCGTTTTCACTCTTACCGCGCGAGCGTGACACGGCGACAGCAAACGTCGTTACCGGTTTGCCGGCGGGCGTGTAGCGCATCTCTGGGTCGCGTCCTAAATTACCGATGATTTGAACTTTGTTCAATCCTCGCATGGCGTGTCCCTTTCGAGTGGCGGGCAGTGGGTGAGTTACTCGGCTTCGACGCGAACGACGAGATAACGCAAAACTTCTTCCGTCAATTGGAGCGCGCGTTCCAAATCGCGCACACCGGGCGCCGGAAAGTTGAATTGCAAAACAGCGTAAAAACCTTCGTTGAATTTCGCGACGGGGTAAGCCAAGCGGCGTTTGCCCCAATCATCGCGGCGGACAATTTCGCCACCATTACCGGTGATGAACTTGTCAACCTTTTCGTTCACCGACGCAAGCGTTTGTTCGTCCACTGTTGGGCGGACGACGTACATCAATTCGTAAGCCAAAGGGGGTCTCCTTTCCCTGGGTTTGTCTCGTGGACATTGACGCAGAGGGTGCGTCGGCGCCACGAAACAGAAAGGTAAGATATGAAATTTTCTTACACAGCGGGCGGGATTATAACAAAAATCAATTTTTTAGGCAAATCGTTTGGAGAGACATTGCAGGCAACGTCTCTCCGTAGCGTACCGCGCGCCTCACAACGACCGCACGAGCGCATTCGACCGTTTATTTGCGGATATGCAATTCGAGCACTTGGGTGTCATGCGCGCCGAAACGGTATTTGTACTCTTCGTTGCCGCGCAGGAAATCATAACGGCGTCGCTTGGCTTGAATCGCGTCCTGGATCGAACGCGCGAACAGAACAATGCCCGGGCTGTACGCCCCGTACTTGACCGCATCGTAACCGGAATTATAGACGAACACATCGTTGTGATACACAAAACTCAACAATGCCGCCGCGCGCACACCCTCGATTTCCAAAAATTGCAGCAAGAGCCAGCCGCGCGCGTGAAGCGTCCGCGCCATATCCACAAAAAATCCCTGCATCCGCGTATCCATAAATAGATGCTTGTCTGGGCGACTCGTCTTGTGTAACTCAATGAAATCGAGAATTGGCACATCCACCGTTTGAGTCGCATCGAGCGCGTACCATTTTGTCGGC
>CAZPIR010000319.1:0-5041 GCA_964586085.1 uncultured Anaerolineaceae bacterium
AGGTATGCAAGTTCCTTTTCCATAAAGAACCCGCCGACGCCGGGCAAATATTTCGTCACGCCTTCGGTGCTGGCGTGCGCGCGATGCGCTGAGCCGAATGCATCGTTCACGTACACGTCACCGAACGCCGCGAGTTTTTTCGCAAATTCGGCATCGTTCTTTTCTTCCTCGGGATAGAACCGGACATTTTCGAGCAAGACCACATCGCCCGCGTTCATTCCTTCGACCACGCGCTCGACCGGTTGCCCGATGCAATCGCTGACGAATGTGACCGGCTTGCCGAGCAGTTGTTCCAAACGTGTGGCGACCGGGCGCAAGGAAAATTTTTGATCCTTGCCCTTGGGTCGTCCCAGGTGCGAGCACAAAATAGTTTTCGCGCCTTGCTCGATCATGTACTGAATCGTTGGGAGCGAAGCGACGATGCGCGTGTCGTCGGTGACTTGCCCCTTGTCGTCGAGCGGGACATTGAAATCTACCCGCACGAGCGCGCGTTTATTTTTTAACGCAATGTCACGAATTGATTTTTTGTTCATAGTAAACCTTTGACGAAGGACGGAGGACGATAACTTGTGTCCTTCGTCCTCCGTCTTCCGTCGAGTTTTAGAGTTTGCTTGCGACCATCGCCACCAAATCGGCGACGCGGCAGGCATAGCCCCATTCGTTATCGTACCACGCAACAACCTTGACCAGGTTGCCGATGACGAGCGTGTCCATCGCGCTGAACACGGACGAGTAGGTTGTGCCGCGCAAATCGGTCGAGACGAGCGGTTCGTCGGTCACGCCAAGAATGCCCTTCATCGGTCCGTTGGCGTATTCGAGCATTGCCGCGCGAATTTCTTCCTTGCTCGCTTCCTTGTTCAGGATCGCGGTAAAGTCCACGACCGAAACGGTCGGGGTCGGGACGCGGAATGCCATGCCGCCGAATTTACCCTTGAGTTCCGGAATCACGAGACCGACGGCTTTTGCCGCGCCGGTTTCGGATGGGACGATGTTTTGCGCCGCGGCGCGTGCATCGCGCAAATCTTTGGCGCCCAGGTCTTGCAGTTTCTGCGTGTTGGTGTACGCGTGCACGGTCGTCAGCAAACCTTTTTCGATGCCGAACTTGTCGTTCAACACTTTGGCAACCGGCGCGAGACCGTTCGTGGTGCAGGATGCGTTCGAGATCATGCGATGTTTGGCGGGATCGTACTTGTTATCGTTCACGCCGAGCACAATTGTAATGTCTTCGTTTTTCGCGGGCGCGCTGATGATCACTTTTTTCGCGCCGCCGGACGTAATGTGTCCGACCGATTTCGTCGCATCGGTGAACAAGCCGGTGGACTCGATCACGATTTCTGCGCCGAGGTCCGCCCACTTGATCGCGTTCAAATCTTTTTCCGCGCAAACCTTTATCGTCTGGCCATCCACGACCAGATTTCCGTCTTTGGCTTCTACTGTGCCCTTGAATGCGCCGTACGTCGAATCATACTTGAGCAGGTGTGCGTTCGTCGGGGAATCGAACAAATCATTGATCGCGACGACGTCAATCTTGTCGTCCACGCGTTCTTTGATCGTGCGGTACACCAAACGCCCGATTCGACCAAAACCGTTAATGCCAATTTTTGTTGCCATGAGACTGTTCTCCTTAAAAAGATGTCACGCCGCGTAAATTAAATCGCGTGCGTAGATTTTGTATGCTTGTCGTACCATTGTAAAACAACGTGCGCTAATTTTTTTGGATCGTGCCGCCATGGTTTCGCTTCATCCGTGAGATCGGCGAGCGTGAGTTGAAACGCGGATGATTTTTCCGAGCGCGGATGCACGGGCTGGCTCGTCGCGTTTGCCGAAACTTGCAGTTGCCAATTGTTGTTGGCGATGACGTGCGTGAACACACCTTGTCCCGCGTGTTGCGCGAGCGCCTCGCAATGATCTTCGACGCTAAAGCCATCGGTCTCGCCCGGTTGCGTCGCCACGTTGCACACATACACTTTGAGCGCGGGCGTTGTTTCAAGCGCGCGCTGAATATCGCGGACAAGCAAATTCGGAATGACGCTCGTGTACAAACTGCCGGGTCCCGCGATAATCAGGTCGGCGTCGAGAATGGCGCGCACGGCATCGGGATACGCGGCGACGTGTTCGGGATTGAGATACACGCGCTCGATGGGTGCGCCCTGATGCGAAATTTCCGATTCGCCCTCGACGTGCGTACTGCCGTTCGCGGTCGGCTCGCGCAGGTCGGCGCACAAGGTCACGTTCTGCAAAGTCGAAGGGAGAATGCGTCCGCGCACGGCGAGCACGCGGGACGATTCGAGCAGAGCGCGTTCAAAATTGCCGGTCACACCCGCCATCGCCGCGATGAACAAGTTGCCGAACGAATGTCCATCGAGTCCCGCGCCTTCGCCGAAACGATATTGAAAAAGCTGGGTCATCAACGGTTCGGAATCGGCGAGCGCGGCGATGCACTGGCGAAAATCGCCGGGCGGTAAAACACCCAGGTCGCGCCGCAGTCGTCCCGAACTGCCGCCGTCGTCGGCGACCGTGACAATCGCGGTGATTTGATCGGTATGTTCTTTGAGTCCGCGCAGTAACGTCGAAAGTCCGGTGCCGCCGCCGAGCGCAACAATTTTGGGTCCGCGTCGTCGCGCGCGTTGGCGATAGAGCAGTTCGACCAGGTTTGTGTCGGTGCCGATGAATGGCGCGAGCAATGCCTGGTTGAGTTTGACAATCGCGATGACGACGAACGCAACGCCCAACGTGCCGACGAGAATGCCGCGTTCTAATCGCGGAATAAATTGCAACGTCACATAGTATGCCGCGTCGGGTAAGGGTTGTTCACGATAAATGTTAACGAGCAGATAAGCGAATCCCAATCCCAGCAAAGTAATGCCGAGCAAAAGTAAAACAAGCCAGCGTTTGATCCCCAGCCCGATGTAGAGCCATTTCCAACTGAGGCGACGATTCAAACGCGTCAAGAAATTGGTTCGCGCCATGTTTCCATTCCGCGAGCATTATAGCCCAAGCGGAGAAAATGACAAATAAAAACTAGGCGGTGGGTGGGCGCATTTGTTGGGTCGCGCGCAGAGTTTGGAGGAAATCTTCTGCCCAGTGGACGACGGTGTACCGCGCGAGCCGTTTCTGCATGGCGCGAATGCGCCGCCGTTGTTCGCGCAGAGGCATTTCCACCGCGCATTTGAGCGCGCCAGCAATCGCTTCGACGTTATTGGGATTGATGATGAGGGCTTGGTGTAATTCTTTTGCCACGCCCGCCAACTCGCTTAGAATCAAAACGCCGGTTTGGTCTACGCGGGTGGCGACAAATTCTTTGGCAACCAGGTTCATGCCATCGCGTAGAGGCGTGACGAGCGCAATGTCACTCAGCCGATACAGCGTCACCAATTGGTGAAACGGTAAAAAGTTGTATTGGTACAAAATCGGTGTCCAGGTCATGCCGCCAAAGCGTCCATTGATTTCGCCGACGCGTTCATCAATTTCGCGCTTGGTCTCTTGGTACTGTTGCACGCCGATGCGTGAGGGCACGACGATGAGCGACAGAACGACCTTGCCATGCCATTCCGGATTATTGGCGAGAAATGTCTCAAACCCGCGCAAGCGTTGGAGGACGCCTTTGGCATAGTCGAGCCGATCTACCGAGAGGATCACTTGGCAATTTCGAAATGCCTGACGCAATTCGTTGCATGCCTGATTGATCTTGTCGCTTGCGGCGGTGCGATTAAATTTTTCGTAATCAATGCCCATCGGAAACGCGCCAACCTGACAACGTCGTTCGCCGACACGCACCCTATTTTCTTTTTCCTTGTAACCGAGAAATTCGCGGACGGAGGTCAGGAAATGCCAGGTGTAATCCGGCAAATGAAATCCAACCAGGTCAGCGCCCAAAAGTCCGTTCAACAAGGCGTTGCGCCAATCGCTGGGCAGATGACGAATGATTTCAAAAGAGGGAAAGGGAATGTGCAAAAAGAAACCGATTGCCAAATTGGGAATGTGTTGTCGAATCAAGAGTGGCAAAAGCATGAGATGATAATCGTGAATCCACAGCAAGTCGTCGGGCTTGAGGATTTTGCCCAAGTGGTCGCAAAACACCTGATTGACGTTTTGATAACACTGCCATTCCGCTTCATCAAACGTCGCGTTCGCCGGAAAATAATGAAAGAGGGGCCACAGAGTCTTGTTGCAAAACCCGTGATAAAACCGGTCCATCATGGCTTCGTCAAGATAAACCGGGTCGGCGGAAAATTCACGCCGCGCGCGCGCGCGTAATTCACGTTGCAGTTTGTTTTGCACGGTGATGCCCGCCCAGCCCACCCACACGTGCTCCATCTTCATCGTGGGCGAGCCGCGTAACGAATCCAAATACGTGGCTAACCCCGAAACCAAACCGCCCGCGCTCTCGCGAAATTGTAAATGCCCTTTTTCTTCTGTCGCGGTAAACGGCAATCGGTTCGAGACGATCACTAGACGCATGGGTGGCACCTCGTCAAGCTGTACTCAAGCGGCACCAAGCACGTAGAGCAATCCCAGGTTCGCGATGTACATGAGGATGAAAAGCGCCGCGTCCCAGGTCACGCGCGGGACGATTTGTCTAGAAGCGCGAAACGTAATACTGATAATGGCGATGGAGGTCATGAGGATGGCGCCGAGACCAGCGACGACATGAATCGGCGCGATGAATTCCCAGAGCGAGCCGCGTATATACACCAAATCGTACACACTGAGAATGGCAATGTTGAACACGTTACTGCCCAGCACATTGCCCACCGCGAGATCAACTGCTTTCATGCGCGCCGCCGCAATCGTGACGACGACTTCGGGGAGCGAGGTGCTGATGGCAAGGAACACGTTGCCGACAAAACTGGCATTCAAGCCGGTCGTGCGCGCAATTTCGTCACCGATGAATGACAGCCACACGCCGAGTGCGACAATCGCGAGCGCGGCGAGGGCAAAGATCGTGATCGTGCGCGAGGTGGCGACGTGCGCGTACTGGGTCGTCGTTGCCATTGCGCCGGTTGTCATCCGGCGACGCTCGAATTGAAAGAGTATTCGC
>CAZPIR010000320.1:0-5038 GCA_964586085.1 uncultured Anaerolineaceae bacterium
AGCCCTGGGGCGTGGCGAATGATGCTGAGTTGAGCAAATGGTTTGGCTGGGGCGATATTGACCCGAATGCATTTCACGATGTTGTGCTCGACCTTGCCAAACTGGGCAAACCGATTTACATCACCGAACATGGCATCGCCGACGCGCTCGACGAAATTCGCCCGCGTGTGATCGTAACGCATCTCGCCGCCCTGCATCGTGCGATGCAAGCCGGCGCGCAGATTGCCGGTTATTTTCACTGGTCGCTCACCGATAATTTTGAATGGATCGAAGGATATGATTTTTTGCGCTTTGGTTTGATCGCAAATGATTTTGGCACGCAAACGCGTTCGCCGCGTCCGAGCGCGCATCTGTATGCGAACATTGCGCGCGCGAATGCGCTGACCGATGAGATGATGGAAAAATATGGATAATCGAACCGAGTCTGAATTGCGTCAACGGATTGTCGAGATCGGCAAGTTGATGCATCAGAAAAATTTTGTTGCGGCGGGCGATGGCAACATTTCCGTGCGCCTGGATCGCGAACGCATTCTCATCACGCCGAGTGGATTCAGCAAAGGGTTTCTCGACCCGGAACAATTGCTCATCACCGATATGCGCGGTGAAAAACTCGCGCCCATGTTTGGCAAGGGACGTGACCTGAAACCCTCATCCGAAATTCGCATTCACCTCGAATGCTATCGCCAACGCGCCGATGTGCACGCGGTCATTCACGCGCATCCGCCGATGGCGATTGCATGCACGCTCGCCGGAGTGTCGTTGGCGAAATGCGTTTTGCCCGAAGTGCTCTATGACCTGGGAACGATTCCGACCGCGCCGTACGCGACGCCCGCGAGTCCCGAAGGTCCGCAAGCCGTGCGCGAGTTGGTGCAAAAGTACGATGCGTTGATCCTGGATCGGCACGGCTCGGTGACGGTTGGGACGAATTTGTGGGAGGCGTACATGCGTCTCGAACGCATCGAACACTCGGCGCAAGTGACGCTCGCGGCGCAACAAGCGTTGGGTAAGCCGGTTGAGCCATTGCCGGATCGCGCGATTCACACGCTCGCGGCGATGCGCCAAAACGTGTTCGCGCAACGCGGTCGCGATGTGTGCGTCGAGTGCAATGCGTGCCCGGTGAGCGAACGGCATCCTTCGCGCGCGCAATTTGTCGGCGCAGATGTGGGGCGGTTGGAGCGGCTCATTGAAACTGAAGTGCGGAGAGCAATTAAAAATTGACAATTGTCAATTGAGAATTGATTATGGTTGTTGGTGTTTGCACACTCGAATTAGAAATTCCGGCGAGTCACTCGCTCAAGGATAAACGCCACGTCGTCAAATCGTTGATTGCGCGTGTGCGGAATGAGTTTAACGTCGCGGTGTCCGAAGTGGATTCCCAGGATGCGTGGCAGGTGGCGACGATTGCACTTGTCACCGTTTCGACGGACGCCGAGTACGCGCACGGCTTGCTCGAAAAGGCGATTGACTTTATCGAGCGGCAACGAATTGATGCGGTCATCGGCGATTATAGTATCGAGATGTGGTAAGTTAGTTTGTTGGTTCGCTAGTTGTTTAGTGCGTGAGTAAAAAATCGCGCCGGATTTTTCCGGCGCGATTTTTGTGTGACGGGACAAAATCCTTTTAACGAATCACAAAGGGCAAGTACGAACGCACGGTACCGAGGGTGAACGAGTCGGTGTAGGTGGCATAGTTGCCCACCGTGTTCAACGCTTGAATCTCGATGGTATAGTGTCCTTCGTTGAGCGCGGTGGTTGTCACGCTAAAACTTTCGGTATAGTAATTGAACATGCCATCACTCGGTGTGCCATTGACCCAGGTTCCGCCATTGATGCGATACTGCACCTGGATAATTTTGTTGACCGACATCGCCGTATACGCCGGTGAGGTGAAAGGAATATCCGTTGCACTGCCGGTATACGTCATCGCAAATCCTGTGCGCGGCGTGGAGGTGCGCGCGCTACTCATCTGCACACTCGTGTCGCCCACATCGTAAATGCCATCGCCGTCACTGTCGCGCCAGCCGACTTGCCCGCGCACCGGCGTCGAAATCAAATAACTGGGGTAGGCAATGTTTTGGCTTGCCGCGCTTCGCATAATCGAATTTTCGGTTGCCGTGTCGCCGTTCTCGCAATTTGTGTTGGCGATGTTGAGATAACCGCTTCGCTGTGCGTCGGTGCAATTGCTCGAGGCGTACTCGTCCAAGCCGTTGAAAATGTGCGCGGTCTCGTGCGCGGCGACCATGTCCATGCGGCTGATACCCCAGCCGTTGTTATCGTACGTCATCACCATGAACGGACCGCCCAGGTACGCGTAGGCAAAACTACTGTTGGTGAACTTGCCATCTGTGTCGGCGATGCTGTTGACGACGAACATCGTGTACGCCCAATCGCGCTCGAAAGTGGTGCGCCGTGTGTGGTTGTACGAGCGCAAACTTGTAAAATAGCTTCCACTATATCCCAGGTTCGCCATGATTTGTGTGATCCACAAACCTTGGTCACCGCTGGAGCGATTGATCGGTTCGTACCCGGTCGCGACGATGCCGGGTTCATTAAACGGCGTGTGAAAGACAATGTTGAAACTCAGGTTGGCGGAGGGACGCCCGCCTTGTGTGGCGGCAACGACCCACCAATTCAACGCGGCGGTGATTTCACTGACGACGGAATCGCGCGCGGTCGTCGTCCAGTTTTCCGTGTCCGCGTCAATCGCGCCACTGCTCTCGACGAGGAACACATCCACCTGCACACTGCCGAACGCAAACACGCTGGTGTATGAACTTGAGGGCGGCGCGTTGATGGCGCGCGGACCTGCCAGGTCGGGCGCGACGAGCGCATCGTTCACCAGGTCGCTTCCCGCTGGTTGTGGAATGCGCGGCGTGCGTCCTTTGGTCAACATGCCGTTCCATGCGCGTGCGCCCAGTCCGGCTTGTTCGCCAAAATCGCGCGCGATGGCATCCGCGTCGGTCGTGTCGGTGAAGATGGCGCGAATGTGATTTTGCCCGACCCAGGTTTGCGCGCCGACCGGCAAGCGCGCAAGCAGTGCGCGCGGCGCGAACGTAATCGTCACTTGTCCGCCATTCGCACGAATAAAGGCGACGGTCGCATCCATCGTGGTGATGTTGTCGGCGTCGAGTAAAACCAATGCATCGAACGTATTGGCGGCGCGAGCGGGGAGTGTTGACGAAGTGAAGAAAAGACATGGAATCAGAATCAGCAAAACACGCGCAAGATATTTTTGTGCCATAATTTGCCTCGCCCGTCAATGTACTAGAGCAGGCGAGGCGTGTCAATAGGATTTACTGCACATCCATCAAACGCATTGATGGGACGCGCCGCAAATTCAACAGAAAACTGGCGATGGGCATTGCCATCAACGCCAAGGCGAAGGCGAACAAGCCCCAATCGAATGCGGCGGGCAGGATATTGCGAATGACCGTCTCGCCATCGTTCAGCGCGCGTATCGCATCGCGCATGAACGTGTAGAGCGCGAGCAGTGCGCCGGCAAAACTGGCGAGCCACGCAACGCGATGCGCGCGCGCGTCGTGCCACGCAACGAGTGTGCCGCCGATAATCATCAGCGTGGCGATGGACGCGGGCGCGATGACGGGACCCCACCATGGAAGTGGAATCAAGAACAAAATGTCCCAGTCGAAAATTGTGCGGGGCCAGCCGCTCATCGGCGCGAGGAAAAGGTAATAGAAAATATCCCACACGCCGAACGCGATTATCGAGTACGCGAATTTTTGTCGCCAACTTGCGCCGGCGAGGATGCCGACAGTCAACAACATTACGAGCGTCGCTACCTCGCGCCCAATTTCGATCCAACCCAGCCCGCCGAAATTCGGCAGAGGATTCGGCTGGTACGGTTCGATGCGATTAATCAGCGTGCGCAAATACACGACGACAGCGGATTCGACCCATGCCATGGCGATGGCGTAGAGCACGACGACGAGCCAACGAAATTTTTCGTTCATCTTTGTTGTCCTTGATTTATAATTGACGGAGGACGGAAGACCGAAGAGGGAATTCTCCGTCCTCCGTCCTTTGCCCTCGGTCATCTTTCACATTACTTGCGCGACTCGCACGGTCGTTGCAACTAATTCGATAAACTCGGACGACGCGTGTGTGGTTTGCTCGACGAATGGACCAATGCGCGTTGGTGTAGACATCAAGCGCGCGTCGAGCGGTGCGTTGCCGCGTACTGCTTTTAGTCCGTAAAAACTATTCATCGCAAGCGACAAGCACTGCGCGCCAAAGCGTAATCGTGGCGCGTGCTTGAGCCGCGACGCGACGTGGGTGGGTGAGAATGCCGTGTACCACAACTCGCGGTGCGCGTCGAGCAATTCGCCCGCGCTCATTTGCTTGGGTTGGAACGCGACGTTATAGCCGTTGTAAAATTGCCAGCCGCGTTCGCGCAGTAAACGATTTTGCGCATCGAGTTGCGCGTACAGCGGCGTGCCTTGATATGGCGTGAGCACGCTGAGGAACGGCACGTCCACGCCAATTTCGCGCAAACGCTGTGCCATCTCGACGATGCTCTCGCGCGAATCGCCGTCGAACCCGGCGATAAATCCCGCCATCACGGCAATGCCGCGCGCGTGCATCGCTTCAATCGCGTTTTTGTATTCCTCGATTTTGTTTTGGCGTTTGTTCGCGTCCTTGAGCGAATCGCTCCCGAAACTTTCGATGCCAAAGAACACGCCGATGCACCCGGACTGTTCCATCAAGTTGAGCAGTTCATCGTCGCGCACAATGTCCATGCTTGCCTGGGTCAGCCACCATTTGTTGAGCGGAATCATCGCGCGCAACAAATCCTTGATGTACGCGCGTTTCGCGGTGAGGTTGTCGTCCCAGAACCACACGACCTTGCGTTGCCACGTATGTTTGAACGCATCGTACTGCACGTCGCGCAGAACGTCCGCGACGGGGCGTGCGCGAAAACCTGGGTTGACGGCGGGCACGGAGCAGAACGAGCAGGTGAATGGACAACCGCGTGTGGCTTGCACGACGCGATGCACGAAAAATTTGGATGCGAGTAAATC
>CAZPIR010000321.1:0-2273 GCA_964586085.1 uncultured Anaerolineaceae bacterium
TCGCCGTCCCCGCTCCAGTGCCGCGCCCTGCAACGCAAAGCGTTGGTCAAATCCGCAAATCCAATCAAACATCTTGCGCCAAAAAATCAGCGCAAGGTGTTTTTGCGTGGCATCAGAAAAGATTTGCGATTCCTGAGATTCGTTTTATAATCCGCGCACGAGGAATAGCAAGGGAAACCTATGAAAGCCGCGATTGTACTTTTAGCTGATCACACAACACAAAACTTTGCTAGGAAAATCGTATTCGCGCTCGACCAAAAATATCAAATTGATTTCTTTGGTTCGCTACTCCCAGCCCACATTAGTCTAAAACAACCGTTTGCATTTGAAAGTATGCAGAAATTAGAAAACTATTTTGACGCACTCGCGGCAAGCGTCAGTCCCTTTATGATCGAACTCGATGAAATCTATTATACGGGCTGGAGCGGATATGGCATTCTGGGAATGAATGTCAAAGAGACAGCCACACTGCGAGAGTTGCACAATCGGCTCAATCGTGAGTTGGGCGAGCTATTCCATGACACCTCTGCGCCTCACGATGGCGATGAATATCATTTTCACATGACCATCGAACTAGGAAAAACAGAGCAAGCCAATCCCTATCAGGCGTATTTTGATGGACTGGCAGACAAGCGAGTGAATCTGGCATTTCTAGCAACAGAAATGGCGCTCTTTTATTACACGGGTCAAGATCATTTGTCATTTTTCAATTACAAGGTTCTGCCACTCACAGGAAAAAGACCTGACGTGTAATCTTGCCAAAGAAACGAGATCCCAGGTTTATCACTCTACAAATCCAATCGCGCACCTTGCACTGATTTTTTAGCGCAAGGTGTTTTGGTTTGGCAAGTTGATATAAAATCTTCGTGAGGATATTCAATCAAATGATGTTTGCAGACGATTCACGTGGAAGACCCTTTTCAAAAGACCCAGCGGTGATCGAGTTGGGTGGACGTTACCTCATGTACTATTCTCTGCCGCCTTTTCGTGATAGTCGCCAAGACGATGGATGGCGCATCGGCATCGCCACGAGTACCGATTTGGACAACTGGCAACGCCTCGACGAAATCCCGCCGCTCAGCCCCTGTGATCGCAATGGACTCTGTGCTCCGGGCGCGATTGTACTCGATGGTCGCGTGCATCTTTTTTATCAGACCTACGGCAATCAAGCCAAGGACGCCATCTGCCACGCCGTTTCCGCCGATGGCATCCACTTTAGCCCCAATCGAACCAACCCCATCTTTGCGCCAACTGGGAATTGGACGTGTGGACGTGCCATTGATGCAGATGTGATCGCGCACGACGGATTATTGTTCCTCTATTTCTCCACGCGCGATCCAGAGATGCGCATCCAAATGACCGGCGTCGCCACCGCGCCGCTCGCTTCGGATTTTTCACGTGACACCTGGACGCAACGATGCAATGAACCGATTCTCTACCCAGAACTTGCCTGGGAGGGCGAGTGTATCGAGGCATCGGCACTCTGCCGTCATGAGAACAAGTTCTATATGTTTTACGCGGGCGCGTACAACAATTCACCGCAACAGATCGGGTGTGCGGTCAGTCTCGATGGAATTCGCTGGACACGAATTTCCGATCAACCCGTACTGCCCAACGGCGAACCTGGAACGTGGAATAGTAGCGAGTCGGGTCATCCTTTTGTATTCGAGTCCACGGATGGAACCTACCATATTTTTTTCCAAGGCAATAACGATCATGGTCAAACGTGGTATCTCTCGCGAAAAATTATTCATTGGATAAACGGATTCCCATACATCAAATAGTCCACTTTAGCACACGCCGCATCATGTTTCATTAAGCGTTCGTTAAGCATGGCGAAAACCCATTTACGTTGCCCATGATTTATTTTATAATCCGCGCGCGTCGAATGACACAGGAGGAAACTCGTGGGAACAGCAAAAATGCAGGGACAGCTTTGGGGAACACGTGCAAGAGATTGGGCGCAAGTTCAGGAAGGGGTCGCCATTCCGCTTTATCGAGAAATTTTATTCAAGACCGGCATAAGTACCGGATCCTCTGTCCTTGATATCGGATGCGGGTCAGGCATCTTTTGCGAAATGGCAAGCAAGCTGGGTGCCAAGGTCAGTGGGATGGATGCCTCCGAACCCTTGATTGCCATTGCCAACGAGCGCGTGCCGGATGGTGATTTCCGCGTGGGCGAGATGGAAGTCTTGCCCTATCAGGATCGGACGTTTGATGTGGTTACCGGTTTTAGTTCGTTCCAATTCGCGGCGAATCCGGTCAATGCGTTG
>CAZPIR010000321.1:2283-5030 GCA_964586085.1 uncultured Anaerolineaceae bacterium
CGCCAAGCCAGCCGTGTGTCGCGAACAGGAACCGTTGTGATCGCCGTGTTTGGCAAACCTCAAGAGAGTGAATCCACTACCTTTATCACCGCCATGGGATCATTGTTGCCCCCGCTACCTCCCGGCACGCCCGGTCCATTCGCGCTTTCGACTGACGGCGCACTGGAAGCCCTCGCAACGCAAGCAGGTCTCACCCCTGGCATCACCGAGACAGTCGCGTGCCCGTGGCGTTATCCGGACGAGCCGACCATGTTGCGCGGTTTGCTCTCCTCAGGTCCAGCCATCCGAGCCATTCAAGCCAAAGGTGAGGATGTGGTTCGCGATGTCATCTTGAATGCCCTCGCGCCATTCAAAACACCTTCAGGTGGATATCATCTGAGCAGTCATTACCGCTATGTGATTGCAACCGCTTGATACGGCAACTCCACAATTGCTCTGGTGACATCTGCCGCGCAATCAACACTTGCTTACTCGATAGCATCGTCCTAAACCTATTCATCTTTTTTACCCGGAGAGTCAAATGAAATTTACCGCCCGCTATCTCGAACCCAGCATCGGCTCCGTCACCGCCAACATGCTGTTTGCCGACCC
This sequence comes from uncultured Anaerolineaceae bacterium, assembly GCA_964586085.1. Taxonomy (GTDB): domain Bacteria; phylum Chloroflexota; class Anaerolineae; order UBA4142; family UBA4142; genus JACRBM01. The sequence goes on from CAZPIR010000321.1 coordinate 2,875, forward strand.
GGAGACAAACCCCGACGAGCCATCGGTGCTGGTGTTCTCTCGCGCGGTCGAATTTGAAAACACCGCGTACTATTTTGAAATCAACGACCAGTCCAACAGTAGCTATGGCGGATTGGAAGAGGTACGCCTTGCGCGGAACATGGTTCACATTCGCGTCGCCCCTCAAGTCGTGGCGAAATTCGGGAATGAAGATTTCGCAGAGGTGCATGTGACATTCAAGGCAGATGACGAACTGTACGCCGCGATACTGAAAACGATGCGCGTGATCTTTGCAAATGAAAACATTCTCGTGGTCGCATAAACATCTTCCTCGTACACGTCATGCACGCAGTTGGGCAAATGGGTGAGATCAACCCCGCACACCTTGCGCTAAAAAAATTCAGCGCAAGGTGTTTTTGTTTGGCGTAGTGAAAAGATGCTTGCGCTTCCTGGGCGTTGGTATATAATTCGTCCATTGATAATGAGGCCAAGGTTTTACACAGAGTTGTGAATTGTGAGCAAAGAATGAAAAATCGGCACGATGAATTGATTGAATTGGGTTGGAGTGAATGGTTCGAGCAAAAGGCAGACTGCAAACAAACGGATGTGATTGCCCGCGTTGCGGCGGTTGACCGCCAACAGTTGGAGCTCGTGAATCAGACTGGCTCTTTTCGAGCCAAGCTTGCCGGGAGTTATCTGCACCGCCATCACCTTGCCCAAGAGTTCCCGTGCGTGGGTGATTGGGTGTGCCTGGAAAAACAATCCGGCGACGACCTAGGCATGGTTCATACGCTCCTAGAACGCAGAACATCGTTGCGCCGCAAGTCGGCGGGGAACGTTATGGAATACCAAATGATCGCGGCGAACGTGGACTATGTCATGATCGTTCAAGCCTGCCACATGGATTTCAATCTAAAACGCTTGGAACGCTATCTCGTCATGGTGATGGATGGTGGGGCTGAACCGTATATTCTGCTCACCAAGACGGACATGGTGACGCCGGCTGTTCTGGCAACACAGTTGGCAGAAATCCATTCTGCTGGCATCACGGCACCGATCGTAACATTGAGCAACGTGACACGGGATGGCGTGGATGATTTCAAACGATCGTTGGTACCTGGCAAGACCTATTGCTTCGTCGGCTCGTCAGGAGTTGGCAAGAGCACGCTGATTAATCAGTTGATCGGTCGCGAGGTATTGGGAACCAAGTCGGTTAGCGGAACCGGCGAAGGTCGGCATACCACTGTTCGGCGTGAGCTGATTCGTCTCGAGGGCGGTGCACTGGTCATCGACAACCCTGGGATGCGCGAATTTGGAATTGTTGGCGCAGAAGATGGCATTGGGAGTAATTATGCCGACATTACTGCTCTCACGTCGCAATGCCGTTATCGAGATTGTAGCCACACAACTGAACCTGGGTGTGCGGTAATTGAGGCGGTCCATTCCGGTGCCATCACTCGAGAACACCTGGAAAATTACCGGAAACTAGAGACTGAGTCCAAGTTCAACCAGATGTCTTATTCTGAAAAAAGAAAAAAGGACCGGGATTTTGGTAAATATATAAAGTCGGCAAAAAGGTATTTGAGGGAAGATTAGTTTATTCGCAAAGCCACAATTCTTCACAGGAAAAAGAACTATGCACTATTTTCGGCTCTACACCGACGCCGTTGGCGAAACTCATTTTCAAGACCTTGTGCCGGCTTTCACTCCCGTCACTTATGCGCCGCCTGCTCCACCATTCTTGGCGTCCCCTTTCGCACCAGCACTCGAGTACGCTTTTCTCCGGATCCCTGCCGGCTGGCAAGGCGATTGGCATCCTGTGCCACGTCGCCAAATGCAAATCTTTTTGACCGGTGAACTCGAAGCGCAAGCAAGTGACGGCGAAATTCGTCACATTAGCCCGGGCACCGTGGTACTCGTTGAGGACACGACCGGCAAAGGGCATATCAGCCGCGTGGTCAGCAATGATGATGTGACTATTGCGGCAGTGGCATTGCCGGAATGAAATCAGCAAATCAGTCGGCGTGGAGTGTTTCATTAAGCATTTGTAAAGCATGATGAAGAGCCATTTACGTTCCCTAGGTTTTGTTTTATAATCTCCGCGCAAACCAGACAAGCAGATAAAAAATTGTCGGGGTGATTGCAAAATGGAGTAAAGACGAAAATGAATAAAAAAG
>CAZPIR010000322.1:0-3098 GCA_964586085.1 uncultured Anaerolineaceae bacterium
AAAATTGCAGATTATAAAAGTCCCACACGAAGTCGCGCCCCACCATCGCGTGCGTTTCGTTGCCATAATCTTCGAGCCACAAAATGCTTCCCAGATCGCCGGTGTAGCGGGCGTAATTTACATTGCCGCGTTTACTGCCACCCGCGCCATCCACACTCACATTCGCCGCGCCGGTTTCTGTGCGCGTGAAATTCTGTTGGTCATGCGCGACTAGAGTTGGGAGTGGTGTGGCAACCTGGAATTTGATTTCAGCGCACCACGCGACGGCGTTGTTTGGCCCGACACGCAACCAATTTTTGCGCGCGCCATCGGCGACCTGGAATGCGTAAAATGTGTTGCCGCTCGCGGTGTAAACAATGCGCCCGGTCACGAGATAGTCGGTCGTTTCAAATGTGAGCGCGTCATCGCGTTTGAGATTGGTCAGCGCGACGAATTCACGCGAGACAACCGGTTTCGCATTGAGCGCGTCGAGCGGCGACACACGCGGCGGGGTCGGCATTTCGAGCGCGGGCTTTTTGCCTTGCGCGACAAACGCATCGCGTTGATCAAATTCCTGGTTGAGCGTGTCGAGCGTGTCCGCGCACAGGTCAATCGCGTCCTGGACATTTTCTTTTTTCTTGAGCGCATCGCCGAGTTGATTGAGGGTGCTCGCTAATTTGCTCACCCCGCCCGCGAGATCGGAATCGAACTGGGTCAACTGGTCGAGGTCGTCTTCGCCGATTTGCGCGCTGTCGAACCAGCCGGCGTAACCGCGCGGCGCGGTTTGCAGTTGCGCAATCAAGCGCAATAATTTTTGATCGAGCTTTTCAACCTCGACGACAAATTCCATGCCGGCGCGTTGTTGCAGGCGCGCGAGTCGCGTGCGTTGCGCGTCGTACTTGCCGGCAAGTTGTCGGCGCAAATGCCGGTCTACATCGCGGCGGCGTTCCTTTGCCGCATAGCCGACATACTCGGGAATTTGCAAAGCGATTTCAATGATGCGTTGCTGAAGAAAATCCATACCGCAACCTGACTTTCACCTGGGCGAATGATACACCGTAATGTTCAAGTACGCAACTGGGTTGGCTAACTTTGCGGCAGGAACAACTCGACGCCGCAGTACGGACACTTGACGAGACCCTTGCCAACCGCTTCACGTTCGCCGCCACAGTTGGGGCATTTGGTCGTTTGCATCTGCGACAAATCTTTCGAGTAAAATTCGCCTTTTTGCCAATCGGCGTAACCGCTGAACAGACCTTGATTCACGAGTTCGTAAATCATCGCCTTGATTTGGTCGCGCGTCATTTTCAATTCGATGGCGGCGCTTCCCAGTGGAACCTTGCCCTGCGTTTGAATCATGCCGAGCAAACGTTCCTTTTTGCGTACCTCTTCCATTTCCTTGGCTTCTTGTCCGCCTTTGAAAACGAGGAACGTGCCAACGCCGGCGAGAATGATGAGCGGCACGACGCCGAACAAGCCCGCGCCGAGAACTGCACCGGCATTGCCCAGCCCTTCGCCGCGTGTGCCGACGAACATGAATGCGGACACGATGCCGCAGATCAACACACCGGCGATGATCAAAATAATTCCAATGATGCGTCCCATATTCCTCCATTGAGCAACTGATGTTACGCACTTGATGTCATTTCGACGAGCGAAGCAAGGAGAAATCTTTCATCATTTGTGAGATTTCTCGCTTTGCTCGAAATGACACGGCGTAAGGTCGCGAGTAATTTATCGTTTGGTGAATGGAGAATTGCTTTTTACACGGCTCCGCCCGAGCCGCCGCCGCCGCCACCGCCACCGCCACCACCGCCGCCGCTCCAGCCACCGCCGCCCTTGCCAGAACTACTCGGCGCACTCGTGAGCACGGACGAGGTCGTGTTGAGCATCGTGAACAAGCCGGCGCTCATCGTGTTCAAGCCACGAAATGCGCCGCCTGCCGCGGAATCGAGTGAGGGGGTCGAGCCACCACTCGACTGACCACCGCCGGAACTGCCGCCGCCGGAACCCGATGAATAAGGATGATGGTGCATTGGCGGGTACGTGTTGTACCAAATTGGCGCGGGCGTGTCAATCGTGGCGAACTTGTTGACCCAGGATTGCTCCAAGCCAAACGCAATCGCGTACGGCAGATATTTGTCGAACAACTCTTTCGACTCTTCGAGCTTGGTGAATTTTTCAATCGTTTCGAGATAGCGTTTGAACGCGATCCATTTCGCCGCTTCCGCCGCGCCTTTCGAGGATCGGCGTGGCATGCGTCCGCTCACGACGATCAGTCCGAACGCGCCAAAGGCGAGCGCGGCACCGGGACACCATGCCAGGTCAGAGTAATCGGAAAGGAGTGTTACCGAAATGAATGTGACGATGCCGAACAGAATCAACAAAGCAACGCCGATGCCGGCGTATTTGCCGCGCACCGAGTTTGGATTGCCCGCAAAAAATCCGAGATTGGTGGTCTCTTCATAAATTTGTTTTTGCAAATCCGGAATCGCGGTATAGAATTTTTCTTTCAGGTCGGAGAGGTCACGGCTCGCGCCGCCGGCAAACATGCGTTTGATGAGGGTCTGCTCGTACTTGCGAACCTTGGTCCACTCGCCGACAAGTTCAAAACGAAAATCGCGATTCGTGCCAATGCCGAGAAAACCCGGTTCCTGGGTCTCGGTCATTTTGATCACGCCGCGTCGCGCCAGGTCTACAATCGTCGCAATGATTTCTTTCATCTCGGCGCGTTCGTCAATCAGCGTGCCGGCGAGTGCGGGAGGCAAATCGCTTGGCAGAGTGTTGCCTGCCGCCGCGGCGAGTGTCGGCGCATCGCGTCCTTGCGTGTACCACAACACAAAGAGCAGGACGGGACCAATCAGCAAAAACACCACGCCGACGAAGAGAAAGAACAAATTGAAAATGCTCTTCATCTGTTCGCGTTGTTCGCGTGCCGCCGCTTCACGATCCGCTTGGGCTTGCCATGCCGGTGCGGTCGCCGTCACGGTACCGTGCGGAAATTGCACGCGCACTTCGAGCGTTTCGCCGCCCGATAGACCTGAACTCGTGAACACGACGGTTTGCCCATCGCGCACGGTGGCATTGCCACTACCGGTTGTCACAGCGGCTTTGATTTG
>CAZPIR010000322.1:3108-4983 GCA_964586085.1 uncultured Anaerolineaceae bacterium
GCCGGTAAATGCACGGTGGTCGTGGTGTTTTGAATCGTGTACCCGCGATCGCCTTCGATGACGTTCCACCAAAATTGATCGCCGCCGTCATAAATGCGGAGCGCGCCGTGCAAAGTGTAACGGACCGTGAACGTGCGTGTCTGGTTGACGGTCGCCGGAAAAAACCAGCGGACAAATTGTTGATTGTTCTCGCGATAGACGCGGAAGGTGTTTGCCGCGTCGGCTGTGCCGGGTTGGTACTCGCGTCCATTTTCCGCGATGCTAAAGCCGTCAATCGAGTTGACGTACTTGAGCTCGATGCCGCGAAAGGCAAACGTAAAACCCGGCGTGCCGGAAAAATTGACTTGCCAGGTTTCGACAAATTTGACATCGCCGTTTTGCAAAATGGTCACGTCCATGTCACGGCGCGCGACCGTCACACTGCGGTCTTGCGCGTTCACCGGCGCGGCGAGCGTGAACAAGGTCAGCGCCAAAAGAACGATCAAACTCAAGCGTAAGAGATGCGAATGTTTCATTTCTTGGCTCCCCATAAAATCCGGCGTCATTATAATCTCAAGTGAATGCTTGACGCAAGAGGGATGTTTACATCTATTTGGTCTGGCAGGCTTTGGTTAGGAGCAGAAAAAACGCCAAGCCAGAAAACTGTTTGCGCTTGCCACAGAATCTCTAGGGTCAATTTCTTGATTTGAGGTACGCGCAATTTCTCATAAAACCACAGCCATACTTGTCTATACCGTGTATCGCTTGTGCCAACTTTCCGGAAAGGTCAATTCATTGGCGTAAACGAAACGAACAAGTTGTCCGTGATGTTGAATTTCGTGTTCAAGGAGGTTGAACGCGAGGTCAATTTGTACGTCGGTCAACCCCATAAAGTTAATTGCATTCAACTTGTTCTCTGTTTCTTCCAGGGCTAAAAGAACAGATTGCTTTATTTTCGGCGATGCAAGACTGCACGAGAATCCTTGCCATTTGCCCACTTCAATTGCGCGCGTATAACTTTCACGAGCGCCAACGATACACCACAATTGACCGGCGATTCGATTGGATGGCAAGTTTGGCAAATCCAAGTTCAAACACGTTTCATCGAGATGCAACACAAGGTCATGCGTTAATTGGAATGCCCGATTTAGTTTCGCTTTTAATTGTTGGTTCACGTTGATCTCCATAATCGTCGCACTCGCCGAGACCAGCGAAGCATTACCGCGCAACGATTCGTGTTAGCCGCAAGTGGGCGGTACTCACTTTGCTTTCAGGGCTTGCTCGATGTCCTTGACGCGATGATAGCTAGAGTGACCGTCAAGATCAAAGGGCCAATCCGGTTGGCGCTCCCGGTTGCTGAACCATGTTTCAGGCGCAGTTTGAAGCGCAGTAAGTGCCTCTTCCTGAACTTGTTTGTGCCACGCTAAAACTTCTTGCGGGGAACGATCTCGCCAACGCTCATAGATGAGACGGTTCCCATCCGTCCAATTGAGACCTTTCTCTTCAACGGGTATGGGTTGTTTCTTGATTTTCCTGACCGTGTCAGCTTTCCAATGAGTAATATGCGCGAGGGTGTCTTTCACGGTCCAAGCGTCTTTGGTCTCAGGTCGGGTCAGCAATCTATTCCAATCCATATCGGCAAGGTTGTTCACCAGACGATCCAGGTGTTCAAACTCCCGAATCGTGCGCTGGATGACTTGCTTGCGAGTATGCCGCATAAAAATAAACCTCTTGCATATTTTAACCCGCGCTCTGACTGCGTGTACCGCTCGACGGCTTGCATTACCCGCGCTGGGGCGGGCGGCGGAACGCCGTTCGAAGTGGAAAAGGATAAGGCGTAGAAAACGGCTTGGAGTCGCGCCAGACTCCCTAGCGTCGGGTGTATGCTTTGTTGGG
>CAZPIR010000323.1:0-4959 GCA_964586085.1 uncultured Anaerolineaceae bacterium
CCGCTCCGCCAAGCGATGCGGTTGTTTGGTCGGCGGCTGTTGCGAGTCTCAAGTTGGAAAATGAGGGACCGTTCCGGCGCGAGATGAGCGAGGTCGAAACGCTTTATCAACAATTGAAACAACGCGTATAAAAATCAAAATCATGGGAAGGTTCATCCAATTCATAGGATAAACCTTCCCATATTTTTTACCCAGATTAAAACCGGTTTCTGGTTTGAAAAGGAGTGGTCGAACTGGCACACCAATGAGAATTGGTGGACTGCGAGCGATTTAGATTTCACTCTATTGCAACGTCAGAACTTGCAATTGATAACACACGTGAATAGTTATGTGGTATAATTCTTGCGACTCAAAGGAGGATCAACCATGAAAGTCGAAACGATTTTGACGACCAAAGGTGGTGGTGTGTTTACCATCACTCCCGATAAAACTCTCAAGCAAGCCGCGCGTGTGCTGGACAAGAATCGCATCGGCGCGCTGGTGGTGGTGGATAAAGCCGGCGCGGTGGTCGGCATCTTGTCCGAACGCGACATTATTCGTTACTCGGCGCATCACGCGACCGTGTTCGATGTGCCGGTCAGCAAGGCGATGACCAAGAGTGTCGTCATGGGTTCGCCGGACGATGATGTGAAATCGGTGATGCAGACGATGACCGCGAAACGATTTCGCCATTTGCCGATTGTAGAGCAGGGCAAGCTGGTCGGGATGATTTCGATTGGCGATCTGCTCAAGGAATTGTTGAACAAGTCTCAAGGCGAATTGCATCGCCGCGAAATTCAAGTGATGGAGGACTGATGTCTTTGCTGGGTACGCTGGAACATCCATTGCGCGTCGCGGTTTTTGGTTCGGGTCCTTCCGCGTTTTATGCGGTGGAACATCTTTTCAAACAACCCGGTTTGGTTGTGCTCGTGGACATGTTCGACCGCTTGCCGACCCCGTACGGCTTGGTGCGCGGCGGCGTCGCGCCCGATCATCCGAAAATCAAAAGTGTGACCAAGGTGTATGAACGGATTGCCTCCGACTCGCGCTTTCGTTTTTTCGGCAACGTTGAATTTGGCAAACATGTTTCGCTTGCCGACCTCAAACATTTTTACCATCAAATTCTATTTGCCACTGGCGCGCAAACCGATCGGCGGATGGGCATTCCCGGCGAAGATCTCAAGGGTAGTCATCCCGCCACCGAGTTTGTCGCGTGGTACAACGGGCATCCCGATTACGCGAATCACGAATTCGATTTGTCGCAGGAACGCGCGGCGGTCGTCGGCGTGGGCAACGTGGCGATTGATGTGGCGCGGATTCTTTGCCGCACGCGCGACGAACTCGCCGTGACCGACATTGCGGATTATGCCATTGAAGCGTTGAGCAAGAGCAACATCAAAGAAGTCTACTTGCTTGGACGGCGCGGTCCGGTGCAAGCCGCGTTCACGAATCCGGAAATCAAAGAAGTTGGCGAGATGAAGGATGCCGACGTGTTTACATGCGCGGATGAGGTCGAACTTGATCCTCTGAGCCGCGCTGAGTTGGAAAAAGACACCGACTTGGCGACACGTAAAAAAGTGGAGATCTTGCAAGGGTACGCTTTGCACAAGCCGACCGGCAAATCGAAAAAATTACACGTGCGTTTTCTCGTTTCGCCGGTCGAATTAATCGGTGACGAATCCGGGCGCGTGACCAAGATGCGCCTTGTGCGCAACAAACTCGTCGCCTCGTCGTCGGGTGCATTGGGCGCGCAAGCGACCGATCAATTTGAAGAATTGCCGGTCGGCTTGGTGTTTCGCTCGGTTGGCTATCGCGGGGTGGCACTGCCGGAGATTCCGTTCAACGACAAGTGGGGCGTGATGCTCAACGAGCGCGGACGCATCCTGGATTCACAGACCAAACAACCTTTGCCCGGTCTCTACACTGCCGGCTGGATCAAACGCGGACCGAGCGGTGTGATTGGCACGAACAAGCCGGACTCGGTCGAGACGGCGACCTTGATGCTTGAAGACATGGTGAGCGGCGCGGTGAATCAACCCACGCAACCTGACCCGATGCGTGTGGACGCGATGTTGTGTGAACGTCAATTGCAATTCACCAACTTTGCCGATTGGCTCAAACTCGACAAGATGGAATTGGATCGTGGGCTTGCGCAAGGTCGTCCGCGCGTCAAGTTTACGAGCGTATCCGAGATGTTACGCGCCGTGAGCAAGCATTGCTAATCACCGGCGGCGAGTTTTCTCGCCGCCTTTTTTTGTCCAAAATTGACATTCCGCGAAATTCGGATATGATTTGACTGAAAATCGGAGTGGATTTTTTCAGAATTTTCAGAAAGGGTGTTTTGGTGGGCAAAGTTGCCTCCGTTCGACCCAAACTGCTTGATGTTGCACGCCAAGCGCGCGTTTCCCCCGCAACGGTTTCTCGTGTAATCCATAACAATGCTCCCGTCGGCGAAAACGTGCGCGCTCGTGTCCTCGCCGCCATGTCCACGCTTGGTTACGAAATGACGCGTTCTGCGTTGACGCTGTTTCGTAATGTAATTGCCGTTCACGTCCCCGATATTCTCAATCCCTTTTTTGCCGAAGTTGCGCGTGGCATCCAGGACGAAGCGACCGCGCAAGGGTTTATGATCTTGTTGATGGACTTTGCCGAGGATGCTTCGCGTGAAAATGAGTTGTTGCAACTGTCATTTGCCAAGCCGCTCGATGGCTTGATTGTGTGTGCGTCGCGTCTCTCCGACGTTGACCTGATTGCGTTGCGCGAACAACACGACACGCCGATGGTACTCCTCAATCGTCAGGTCGTGCACCCCGAAATTCCGTGCATCCTCGTTGATTTTGAAAATGCCGAATATCGTGCCACGCGCCATCTCCTCAATTTGAACCATACCCGAATTGCGTACCTTGCCGGTCCCGCCGGTTCGACCACCTCGCGTGTTCGCCGGCACGGTATCGAATTGGCGATGCTTGAAGCCGGGTTGACGCTGACCGATGAAATGTGTCCCGCCAGTTTTCCGAATGTGGATGGCGCGTTCCAAGCGATGAGTGCATTGCTGACCTTGCCCGATGACGAACGTCCGACGGCGGTGCTTGCGTACAACGATGTGATGGCGCTTGGCGCTTTGCATGCGATTCGCGCCCATCGTTTGCGTGTGCCTGAAGATGTTTCCGTGATTGGCTTTGATGACATTGCGATGGCGGCGCACGCCAATCCGCCGCTCACGACGATTGCTCAACCCAAGTATCGCATGGGTAAACTTGCGATGCGTTTGATTGTCCAAATGACGCGCGGTGAACCGATTCGGAGCGAAGGATACACCTTGCTCGATGCGCCCTTGATTGTGCGCGAATCCACCGCGTCCGCAAATATGAATGGAAAGGAACGTGTATGACACCCTGGGATCGTTTTGCCACCGTCGCGCGAGGCGGACAAGCTGACCGTGTGCCGGTCGGCTTGATCGTGGACAGCCCCTGGCTTCCCACGTATGCCGGCGTGGACACGCTCGATTATTTTTTGCGCGAGGATTTGTTTCTCAAAATCAATCTCGATTTACTCACGCGCTATCCGGATGCCGCATGGATTCCCGGGTTCTGGATCGAGTACGGCATGGCGGCAGAGCCGAGTGGATATGGCGCGCGCGTGGTCTGGCATCATGACCGCCCGCCCTCGATTGAGCAAGTGCCGGGTGGGCTGGACGTGCTCGCCGACATGGAACCGGCAGACCCGTACGAACATGGTTTGATGCCGCTCGTCGTGCGTCGCTATGCCGACATTGAAAAACGATTATTGCCCGAAGGTATTGAAATCAAAATGGTCACGGCACGCGGACCGTTCGCGGTGGCGAATTGGATTTTGGGCGCGACGGATTTTATGATTGGGCTGGCGTCCGAACCGGAAAAGGTGGATCGTTTCCTGGGCTCGCTTACGACGACGATCATTCGTTTCTTGCACGCGCAGATGGAAGCCTTGCGCGCGCCCGAAGGCATCATGGTGCTTGATGACATTGTGGGCATGGTTTCGCCGGACATGTTCGAGCAATTCGTACGCCCGCATTTCTCGCGCATCTTTAACGAGTTCAAGGGCATGGTTCGCGTGTATCACAATGACACGCCGTGCATGCACTTGGTCAAGCCAATGTCTACCCTGGGATTCGACGTGTGGAATTTTTCGCACGAGATGGACATTGCCAAGGTGCAAGAGCAAGCGCCAAATCTCGTGTTGATGGGCAACGTGCCGCCGTACTCGGTGATGGCGGAAGGCACAACCGAACAAGTCGAGACCTGGGCGCGTGAGTGCATTCGCAAGACGAATGGTGGGCACAACTTGATTCTCTCGGCAGGTGGCGGTGTCAGTCCCGGCACACCGGCGAGCGCGATTGACGCGTTGATTCGTGTGGCGAACGAGACCAAGTAAAAAGTAAAAAGCGAAAAGTAAAAAGGCAAAAACATGGAAACCAAACAGTACGTCTTTCCAACCAGCAAAACAATTCATTATCGTTTTCCCACGCACGTCAACGATCTCGTGATTGATCGTGCGGATGCGGCGGCTTCCGAAGTCTTTGTTGTCGTGCTCGAACCCGGCGAAGCGCCGCCGTTGCACGTGCATCACGACACCGAGCAAATTTTTTACGTGCTCGAAGGTAAAGGTCTTTTGCAAATTGGCGACTCGACCGAAGGTCTCGCCGTCGTGCCGGGCGATGTGTGCCGCATTCCGCCGAGCACGTATCATCGCATCTTTTGCGATGGCGACAAGCCGCTACGCTATTTGAGCGTGGACTGTTTTCCCGGCGGCAGACCGCAAGACGAGCCAACCTGGGATTCGCATGTGATGACGAATTGCAAAATGTTCGGCTGGGATTTCAATTCAGTAAAACAGTCGGGCAAGTAAGACAGTGAACGGTTCCACTGTCCCATTGATTTGATATGAATCAAAATTTTTCCGAACTCTACACACTCTATCGTTCCGAACTGCTCGACCGCA
>CAZPIR010000324.1:0-3087 GCA_964586085.1 uncultured Anaerolineaceae bacterium
GCGAAGCCAAACTCGTGACGGGCGCGAGCGACATTCTCGAAGAACTCAACTTGACGATGGTCGAGCAACATCAACAGATGCGCATGGCTCTGCCAGAAAACGACACCGAATCGGCATTGCTCAAATTGCTTTCCGCCGAGCCACTGCACATTGACGACCTGGGTCGCGAATGCGGCTTGCCAATCGCCACCATTTCATCCACCCTCGCCTTGATGGAACTAAAAGGAATGGTTCGCCAAGTCGGCGGCATGAATTACGTTTTAGCACGCAGATAGTTTAGGTGGTTCGGTGGTCGGGTAGTTCGAGGATCCAACCACCGAACCAACCAACACCCTAACAAACGGAAATCACAATGAACAAAAAACAAAATTCAATTTATGCTCTGATTCTTGCCGGCGGGACTGGCTCACGCTTGTGGCCTCGCAGTCGGCGTGATCGTCCCAAGCAATTGCTCTCGCTCTTTTCGCCGCGCACAATGTTGCAAGAAACCTGCGACCGCATTTTGCCCATCATTCCCGCAGACCACATTTTTATCGCCACGAATCAAGGTTATGTGGACGCCGTTCACGAGCAACTACCCAACTTGCCCCGCAAAAATATCATCGGCGAACCGGAGGGGCGCGGCACCGCGCCTTCGATTGGCTTGGCGATGTTGCACATTCAACGTGCTGACCCGAACGCGGTGATGATTTCTTTACACGCCGATCATTACATCGAAAAGGCAGACGATTTCCGGCAAGCATTGTTGAACGCGGCAGAGACGGCACGCCAAGGTTATCTTGTCACACTCGGCATTCAACCGAATCAACCGGAAACCGGTTACGGTTACATTCATCGCGGTGAGTTGATTGACACACTCGGCACGCAACCGGTTTATCGCGTGGCGCAGTTCGTCGAAAAGCCGGATGAAAAAACGGCAATGCGTTACATTGCGAGCGGCGAATATTACTGGAACAGCGGCATCTTTGCGTGGACGCTTGCGACGCAGTGGAAAGAGTACGAACATTTTCAACCCGTGCTGACGAAACAGCTCAAACAAATCGGACGCGCGATGGGCAAACCTGGGTTTGCCGCAACCAAGAAACGCATTTGGAAAACGATTGTCAACGAAACGATTGACGTAGGCATTATGGAACGTTCGCAACACGTCGCGGTCTTGCCGATTGATGTCGGCTGGAGCGATGTGGGCAGTTGGGCAACCTTGCTCGATTTGCTTCCGGCGAATGAGCAGAACAATGTCGTCGTCGGCGACCACGTCGGCGTGGATACGAACGCGTCGTTGATTTACAGTCCGCATCGTCTCATCGCGACCGTCGGCTTGACGAACGTGATTGTCGTGGACACGGACGACGCAATCCTGGTCTGTCCCAAGGAGCGCGCGCAAGAGGTGAAACATCTTGTCGAGGCGCTCAAACAAAATAACAAACACAAGTATCTCTAAGGTGTGAGGCGACACCCATGCACAATTCCGAATTGCACGCAGAAGAAATCCTGAGACTCGAATTTGAGTACGCCGCGAAAACAGCGGAGCAAGCGCAAGACGACCGCACGGCAATCGTAAACCTCTACTTGTTACTGGTTGGCGGGGTTGGCTCGATTGTCTTGGCGTTACCGGAATTGATGGGGAATGGCGCATTCAGTCTGCCGCGTGAAATGTACGCCGTGCTATTCGGCGCGTTGGGCATAACCGGATTTGTCGTCCTGTTTACACTCGTGCGTTTGCGCCAAGCCTGGCAAGACAGCGCCATTGCAATGAATCGCATCAAAGATTTTTACGCCGAACATTTTCCCGAAATCGAAAGGGCATTTTGTTGGCGCACCAAAACGCTACCCGCGCCGGGAAAATTTTGGACGATTACGTTCAACCTTGCTTTGCTGGTTTGCTTGCTCGATAGCACTGCATTTGGCGTGGCGATTCATTTCGTAAAAGCATCTAGCCCACAACCCAACTATTACGCCGAACTTTTTGCGGTGATTAATTGTTTCATTTGGCAAATGTTTTTTTACTTTGTCCAACTACCCTGGTACAAGAAATGACCGCACCGCAATTCGCGTCCTCGCAATTCGGGTCGCTCGTGGTGAATGGCACATGCTACGATCACGACCTCCTCGTCACCGTCACCGGCGAAATTCTGCCGCGCCCCAAACATCTCAGCAAAAAGTACGGCGGCTGGCACACCGTGCTCGGTCCCGAAGAAATCGAGCACGCGCTTGTTGGCAATCCGGCCATGTTGCTTGTCGCGACCGGGCATTTCGGTATTCTGCCGATTCGCAATGAAACACGCGCATTGCTCGCGCAACACGGCGTCGCGCTCAAACTCGCGCGCATTCACGATGCACTTGCGCGGTACGAGCAACTCGTGCGCGATGGCAAACGCACCGCCATGATTTTGCATTTGACGTGTTGATCGCATGGTTGAAATTTTTCGCCAACTGTTCATTCGCTTGAGCGTCAATGGCGTGCCGCTCGGTGGTTTTATTTTCGGAGGGTGGAGTTGGCAAACCGCGGTCGCGCTGTACTGGGTCGAAAATTTTATCGGTATCCCGTTAATCGCCGCGCAAATTTTGATCCACCAACAACTGACGCACAAACGCGGACACTATCGCACGCAGTTGGGCGTAACCATCAATGGCAAAGCGAAAACGTTCGATTCGTTCTTGTCCGAGTTTCTCATCGGCGGGACCTTGTTCGTTTTCGTGCATGGCATTTTTCTTCTCGCGATTTTTGTCATCATCGTTCGCGCGTTCCCCGACCTGAACGAACTCCGCACCGGCATCATCGCCATAATCGCTTTCCAGGTTTTTGATTTCGCGAGCGATTTGATTAGCATCCGGCAACGCCCCTTTACGTGGATTAAAAATATCGCCGGCGTCGAGTTTGGTCGCATCGTTCTCTTCCAACTTGCGATCATGGGTGGCATGTTCATCGCCGCGCTGGCAAACGATCCGACCTGGTTCTTTTTGCCCTTCGCCTTGCTCAAACTTTTTGCCGAGGTGGGCGGCGTCCTGGGTCGCCTGATCCGGGTAGACCCATCGCAACCCGCGCCGAGTTGGTTGGTGCGCGTGATGAATCGCGTGCGACCGAAT
>CAZPIR010000324.1:3097-4937 GCA_964586085.1 uncultured Anaerolineaceae bacterium
TGAAGATTTCGCGACGTACTGGAAAACACAAGACGAACAAGAAGCCAAGCAAATCGCCGAAGATGAACAGGTTATGCGAGGCATGGAAAAATAATCAAAGGAGTTTTCGAAATGATCCAAACCAAATCACTCGGTCTCACCGAGGCGCAACTCGCGATTCAAACAATTCAAGCCGAAGTCACTCGACGCGGCAAAGCAGTTGTCATCGCCGTCGTTGATCCACACGGCGAACTGATTGCACTCGTCCGCATGGATGGCGCGCCCCTGCCCTCGATCACGATTGCGACCAACAAGGCATTCACTGCCGCGCGCAAAGGTGAGCCAACGCGCGACATCGGGCAACGCGTGCGCGATCCGGAAAAAGGATTCGACATTGCGTACAATGGCGATCCGCGTTACGTTGGTTGGGGCGGCGGCTTGCCGGTGCGCATCAACGGCGAACTCGTCGGCGCGGTCGCGGTGAGTGGTTTGCCGGAAACCGAAGATATGGAAATTGTCGCGATGGGCGTCGCGGCAATTACGGCACACTAGACGATTGATGCAAAATCAGAAATCGCATAGAATATGCCCGACAGAAAAATTCAATCTGTCGAGATCTGAGGAGGAGAAATGAAACGCCTTGTCTTTGTCCTATTATTGATTGCTCTAGTTTTAACCGCATGTGCCGCGCCGCCAACGCCGACACCCACACCCGCGCCCAAGCCAACGAGTGCGCCGCCACCGACCCAGGTTCCGCCTACCGCTGTGCCGCCAACGGCTGTTCCACCTACGGCAGTTCCAACGGTCGCACCAACGGCAACGACTGTGCCGACCATCGCGCCGACGGCGACCAAGCCCGCGCCTACCGTTGATGCGCGCGCGCAACAACTCACGAAACTGCAAACACTTTTGCGCGATCAAGCATTTGCGCTCGAAATGGCACAATACCTGGACGCCGCGTACTATAAAGGACAAAATCAACCCGTCCCGGCATTTTTGAAACCGGAAGAAGAAACCGCGACGACGCCCAAGAGTGTCAAGGATGAAAAGATCGCGATCAACCTCGCCGGGTTTTACGCGGTCGAGATTGGCGTTGGCGTGATTGCCGACCGCACCAAAGAAGCGCCGCTCGATATTATCGAAGCCGTTGCCAAGGGCACACGCGCGCAAGATGATATGTTGTTGCTCTCGCGTTTCTCGAACGCAACCTGGAAAGCGGGACAACCATTCCGCGCCTTGAATCGCATCACGCGCGACACATTTACCCCGGCGGCATTGCTCACGCCCACTGAACTGCAAAAAGATTTCGATCAGATCAAAGCCGCGTCGCAAAAATTGTCGGAAAAGATGCAGGATGTTAAAGGCAAACCTGCTAACGAGCAGTGGTTGAAATTGCAAGCACTCGAACGCGACCCCGCGTTTGCGTTGGAGATGGCGCAATACCTGGACGCCGCGTACTATAAAGGACAGAATCAACCTGTGCCGCCGTTCGTGAAACCGGAAGAAGAAACGACCACCGCGCCCAAGAGCGTCAAGGAAGAAAAAATCGCGATCAACCTCGCCGGGTTTTACGCGCTCGAATCTGGCATCGGCGTAATTTCCGAACGCACGAAAGAAACGCCCATCGAAATTCTCGATTCGATTGTCAAGGGCACGCGCTCGAAAGATGATTTGCAAATGCTGGGTCGCTTTGCGAATGCAACCTGGAAAGCCGGGCAACCGTTCCGCGCATTGAGTCGCATCACCCGTGACACGTTCCGCCCCGCCGCGTTGCTTCCCGCGGACGAAGTGCAAAAAGACCTGGATCAAATCAAAGCCGCCGCTGAAAAATTACTCGACGCGATGAAAAAATAACTGGCAC
>CAZPIR010000325.1:0-4923 GCA_964586085.1 uncultured Anaerolineaceae bacterium
TCGAAACCGAGAGCGGCACGGTCAGCGTGCCCTGCGGCATCGCCGGTCGAATTTTGAGCGCGCGTTGTAGTGCGCGCGCCAGGTCGTCCGCGCTAACGCCGGTGATTTTCCACTCGCGCGGTTGCGGTTTGGGTGGCGGCGCAAGACGCGCAAATGTGCGCATCCCTTTTTGTTCGCGCTCGCGCAGAAACGCCGCGACCTGTTTGAACATTTTGTATTCGCGCAGTTGACGCGCCAACGCATCGCCCGGGTCTTCTTCCGCTTCTTCAACCTTGGTTTCCGGTTGCGGCAGAAGCAAACGCGATTTCGTCAAAATCAATTTTGCGGCGATGACCAAATAATCGGCGAGTTGCGACAACTCGACGACGCCGGGCGCGCTGATGATTTCGAGGAACTGATCGGTGACGGCGGCGAGCGAGACGCGCGTAATGTCCAGCTCGTTGCGTTCGATCAATTGCAACAGCAAATCAAGCGGACCTTCAAATTCGGGAAGACGAAATGAATGCATCTCAACCTGAAACCTTGCTTCGTAAACGCATACCCGATTATACCGATGAATCCACGCCGACGCAAGGCGCGTTGATTCAAATCGAAAATGTGACACGTGTCTACACGATGGGCGCGCGCAAATTGTACGCGTTGCGCGAGGTGTCGCTGAACATTGACGCGGGCGAATTTGTCGCGATTGTTGGACCGTCCGGTAGCGGCAAGTCTACCTTGCTCAATCTCATCAGCGGCATTGACAAGCCGGACACCGGGCGCGTGCATGTGAACGGGCGCGAAATCAGCGCGCTTGGCGAAAACGCGCTGGCCAAATGGCGCGGCGAAGCGATTGGCATCGTGTTCCAATTTTTCCAACTCTTGCCAACTTTGACCGCGCTCGAAAATGTGATGCTGCCGATGGAATTGCGCAACACGTTCGCTGACCAACGACGCGAACGCGCGCAAGCCGCGTTGACCCAGGTCGGATTGGCGGAACGCGCGACGCAGTTGCCATCCGAGTTGTCCGGCGGCGAACAGCAACGTGTCGCCATCGCGCGCGCGCTCGCGAACGATCCGCCGATTTTACTGGCAGATGAACCGACTGGCAATCTCGACAGCGATACTGGGCAACGCGTCGTCGAACTGCTTGGCGAATTGAATCGCGCCGGCAAAACGATTGTCCTGGTCACGCACGAGGAAACCCTCGCCCGCGCGGCGAGACGCGTGATTCACGTGCGTGATGGTCATGTGACGGAGCAGAGTAGATGAATCTTTCTAATCGCGCGCTCGCGGCGATGATTGCCGTGTTGCTTGTATTGTGTTGTTTGACCGGCGGCGCATTTATTGTGGTGCTCGGCGCGAGCACGTTCGACCTGATGGAATTGGCGCAGGTTGAACCGACTGTCATTAGTCCGCCCACTGTGTTCCCGACGAATACGGCGACGCGGATGCCGCCAACTGTCACACGCCTGCCATCGGCGACGAGCACGTTGGTTGTCCAACCTCAAACTGGCGTAGGGACACCCACCCCCAAACAATCGCCGACGCGTGTTCCAACCCTGGGTGCGAGTCCGTACAACATTGTGGTGCCAACGCCGGGCGCGCCCACAACAAATTACCCGGTGACATTCAACAGCACGTTCAAGGTCATTACGTACACGGTCGCCGGCACAACGATCACTGACCTGCGTCGCGCGCTCGATGCCAAAGCGTTGACCGACCCGCACGAACCGACCGGACGTTATTATGCGATGACCGAGTGGCTGGTGTCATCCGACTGGCGTTGGTCCTCGACAACGCGCGGTTGCGAGATGGAGGGCGCGGGTGTGACGGTCGTGCTGACGATGACTCTGCCGGCATTGACGACGCGACAAGGTGTAGCGACAGATGTGTTGACCAGGTGGGATAATTTTCTGGCGAACACGGTGGCGCACGAAAAAGGACACGTCATACGCACACTCGACGGTGCGCGTGATTATCAGCGCACGATTGGCACATTACCGGCGCAACCTAGTTGTCAATCAATGCGTCCCACGCTTGATGCCTTGTTCAAACAGCATCTTGGTTTGATTGATCGCGCGAACGTGCAGTACGATGCCGAAACGAATCACGGCATGACCGAGGGTGCGGTATTTCCCTGAGTTGTCAGTAATCCCAAGTTTGTCTTTGAGTAATGATTTTGGAGGAATATGCTTCTGGCTCCAATTGGGTTGAGTACGCTTTATCGAGTATTGGCGTTAATCGTTGCTCTTACAGTTCATGAAGCCGCTCATGCGCTCGTGGCAAATCGGCTGGGCGATTCGACCGCCAAGGATAGCGGGCGAATTTCGCTCAACCCGTTTGCGCATCTTGATCTCTATGGTACGTTGGCGCTCATTTTTGTCGGGCTAGGTTGGGGCAAGCCCGTGATGATGAATCCGGAAAAATTAAAACCCAATCTAAAAGTGGGTATGGCGCTAGTCGCCGCCGCCGGACCCTTGTCCAATTTTATACTCGCCGCGATTTTTGCGGTGGTGGTTCAATTACGTATTTTCCCATTGTATCCGGACATCCGCATTCCCTTGCCGTTTATGCCTTCAGGTTATCAAGTGATTTATCTCGGGTTGGGTCCCATGCTGCAGTGGTTGGTGTGGGTCAATCTGCAACTCGCTGTGTTTAATTTGCTACCGATCAATCCGCTGGATGGTTCGCGTTTGTGGCAAGTGGTTTTGCCGATGTCGTGGTATATGCAAATTATGCGTTTTGAAATCCTGGGTTTGGGAGTGATCCTCGCCATTTTTCTTTCGGACTTGTTCGCCGGCACCGGTTTTCTGTCGCCTTTGCTAACACCCTTAATGGCATTGTGGCGATTATTCACCGGGCTAAGTTCTCCGGCGCTCTAGTGAAACCACTCATCGCGCTCTGGGCAATCGGGCTGGGCACGGCATTGTCGTTGATGGGCGATGCCGCGCTCTACGCGGTCCTGCCCACGCACACGGCTGAAGCCGGAATTGCCCTCGCAAGCGTTGGCTTGATTCTCAGCGTCAATCGTTTCATTCGCCTCGCCACGAATGGCGTGATCGGTTCGTTGTACGATCGCTGGCATGATCGTCAAACCATTTTTATCGCGTCGCTCTGGATTGGGGTTGCGTCCACGACCTTGTACGCTTTGACGTTTGGTCTCGCGCCGTTGATTGCCGCGCGCTTGTTGTGGGGCTTGGCGTGGTCAGGCATCTGGGTCGGCGGCAACGCGATTGTGCTCGAAGCCGCGCCGGAAACGGAACGCGGTCGCTGGGTCGGCGCGTACCAAATGTGGTTCTTTTTCGGCTCGGCGGTTGGCACGTTTGCCGGCGGCGTGTTCACCGATGCGTTCGGGTATCGCAATGCCATGTGGATTGGCGCGAGCATTTCGGCGCTCAGCGCGATTGCGGCGGCGTTCGGTTTACCGCGCACGCGCACCGAACACCTCGCGCATTCCGGTCACGCCAGTTGGTGGCGCGATTGGTTGACGATTTCGCCGGCAATGTGGTCGGCGATTTTTGCGCATGGCGTCAATCGCATGATTGGCGCGGGCGTGCTCTCGGCGACGATGGGCTTGGTCGTGCAACAAAATTTGGGCGATGCGCCGGTTGGCATTGCGACGCTCACTGGTGGCTTGCTTGCGAGTCGCACGTTCATCAGTCTTGTCGGCGCGCCGATTGCCGGCAGTTTGTCCGACCGCATGAAAAATCGGTGGGGCATTCTTGCACTCAGTCTCGCCGCGAGCGCAATCGGCATTGCCTTGCTCGGCATCCCTGGTCTCGTGCTGTTGTTCATCGCGATGATTATTAGTTCCGCGACGAGTGGGGCAGTGCAATCACTCGCGACGACGATCATCGGCGATTTGTCCGAGCGCGCGCAGTACGGCAAAAATATGGGTGTGCTTCACACCGCCGGCGACCTGGGAAGTGCGATTGGTCCGCTTGCCGCGTACGCGTTGTTGCCGCTCACCGGCTTGTCACCGATTTTCTTTGGATGTGCCGCCATCATGTTGGTCAGCGCGGCGTGGGCAAATTTGAACTCTCGCATCAAAACGGTATAATGCACGAAATTTCCGGGTGTTGAGACAAACCTTGAATTTGCTCACGCTAAAAGAAATCGAAACTGAAGTGAATCGTCTTGCCAAAATCATCAATGCACCTCAAGATGGTTTGCCAACCTATGGTTTTTCGCGGGATTTTGCTTACCCCCATATCGAAGTTGATGCGCGTGGTTATCATTACGTCATCGTGGAAAGGGGAGAAGAACTCAAAAGGGAAACCACGTTGGATTTGCAAGAATTGCTGTTTTTGATTTTCAAGGATGTTACTTTTTCGATGGCTACACAATACGAATTGAAAAATCGAATCAAAGATAAGGATTGCCGCAGAATGTATTTTATCAAGCAGGAAGAGTTGCTAGGATTGCTGGATCCTCAATGGGCAGTGAAGCAAAAAGAATACCATGCGGATATCCTGAAGATACATCCGTTTAATGACCA
Source organism: uncultured Anaerolineaceae bacterium (assembly GCA_964586085.1). Taxonomy (GTDB): domain Bacteria; phylum Chloroflexota; class Anaerolineae; order UBA4142; family UBA4142; genus JACRBM01. The sequence continues at coordinate 4,481 of CAZPIR010000325.1, forward strand.
GTAGTTTTATTCATCGAGAGGTTGAACTCATGTTGAAATCACACACGTGCGGCGAATTGCGTCGCGAACACATCGGACAAACCGTCACGCTCGCGGGCTGGGTGCATCGTCGCCGCGATCATGGCGGGCTGTATTTTATTGACGTGCGCGATCACTTTGGCTTGACCCAGGTCGTGTTCAATCCGAGCACGTCGCCGGACGCGCACAAGGTTGCCGGCGATTTGCGCGCCGAGTTTGTCGTGCGCGTGACCGGCGTCGTCGAAGCGCGTCCGGCGGGACAGGAAAATCCGAATCTCGCGACGGGCGACATTGAAGTGCTCGCGCAGAGTTTGGAAATTTTGAATCCGGCGAACGTGCCGCCATTCCAAATCAACATTGAAGAAAATCTAGACGAGTCGTTGCGGTTGAAATATCGCTTCCTCGATTTGCGCCACGAACGCATG
>CAZPIR010000326.1:0-517 GCA_964586085.1 uncultured Anaerolineaceae bacterium
ATTGCCCGCGCTCATTGGCGTGGCGCGCGCCAAGCAAATGATTTTCACCGGCGCACGTATCAAATCAGATGTTGCTGCGCAGTGGGGCTTGGTCAACGAGGTCGTTGCACGCGAGGCGTTGAATGCGCGCGTGAATGAAATCGCCAATCAAATCGCATCGAACGCGCCGCTCGCCGTGCAATTTTCCAAAACGATTATTGACGCGGGCGCGGGGCAGGGCGTCGAGATCGCGCTCGAAGGTTTGGCGGCGGCACTCGGTGCGACGACCCAGGATGGCAAGGAAGGTCCGGCGTCGTTCCGTGAAAAACGCGCGCCCAGATTTACAGGACGATAATTTTTAACCGCAAAGCGCGCAAAGAACGCAGAGAAAAAATTAATCTTTGTGTCCTCTGCATTCTTTGCAATGTGAATCGAGATCGGTGTGAACGAATTTCCAGTTCAAATTGGCGACGAGACAACTTTTTCTAAAACCGTTTCCGAAAGTGATGTGTATCTTTTTGCCGGCATCACCGGCGAT
>CAZPIR010000326.1:527-4908 GCA_964586085.1 uncultured Anaerolineaceae bacterium
AAACGCGCGCCAAGGTTTGTTGGAAAATGACTGCCGACTGCCGACCGCGAACCGCAGTAGAATTTTCGGCGGTCGTTCGGCGGTGGTCGTCGGTCAATCGAGGAATGTGTGAACAATTTTCCGGTTCAACTCGGCGACGAGACGACATTTTCCAAAACGATTTCCGAAAGTGATGTGTATCTTTTCGCTGGCGTCACCGGCGATCTGTCGCCGAATCACGTCAACGAAGAAATTATGCGCGGCACGAAATATGGACGACGGATCGCGCACGGGGCGTTGCTCGTCGGCTATATGTCGAGCTGTTCGACCGCATTGTGCGCTCGCCTCGACACGCCAGGGGAAACGGCGGTCTCGCTGGGCTATGATCGCATTCGCTTCATCGCGCCGGTGTTCATCGGCGACACGATCACGATCACGTACCGTGTTGCCGAGATTGACCCGGTGAAACGCCAATCGAAAGCGGGTGTGCGCGTGACCGCGCGCGGCGAGTTGTGCGCCATCGCCACGCACATTTTGCGTTGGGTGCCTAACTGACCGAGGAGCGGGACGATGTCCAAGAGTCATACGGTGTGTGCATACTGCGGAAGTACGGACACGTTGACTACGGACCACGTCGTTCCGATTTCGCGTTGGCGCGAGTTTGGCGTCAAGCGGCGCGTGCTCGACAATCAATCGAATCGCGTGCTCGCGTGTTTGAAATGCAACGCCGAAAAAGGTTCGCTCACGCCGCGCGAATGGTTTGCCAAACATCCCGAATTCAAAACGCGTTTTATGAGCGAAGCGAAATATCTTTCGAACACGATTCGTGAATTGATTGACCGTTGAGCAAGGAAGAGCATGAAACAATTCGCTTTCGTTGACCAAGAACCAATTACGCTGACACCCGATGGCGGACGCCGGCGCATCCTGAGCCACGCGCCGAACTTGATGCTGGTCGAGTTGGCGTTCGATGCGAACGTGACGACCTGGCTTCACAGTCATCCGCACGAACAAATCACCTACGTCATTGACGGCGAAATCGAATGCTTGATCGAAAATGAAACGCCCAAACGATTGCGCGCGGGCGAGTCGGTTTATTTTCCGGCGAACGTCAAGCATCACATTCGCACGCTGACGGATGCGCGCTTGGTTGATTGCTTTACGCCCGCGCGCGAGGATTTTTTGCAAGCGTGAAAATTTTTCTCTCGATCAAGTATCACGCCGACCAATCCAACCGCGCGCACACTCAGGCGATCCTGGATGCGCTCGAACGCGTTGGTTATGCGACGACCTGCATCGTGCGCGATGTGGAGCAGTGGGGCGCGCACTCGTTCGACGCGCACGAGTTGATGCGGCGCACGTTCGCGGCGATTGACGCGAGTGATTTGGTTGTGGTGGAATTGGCGGAAAAGAGCGACGGCGTGAGCATCGAAGCGGGATACGCGCACGCAAAAAAAATCCCAGTCGTCGCCATAGCGCCGCGCGGCGCGGATGTGTCGGAGACTCTGCGCGGCATCGCGCAACGCGTCATCGAGTACGACTCGCTCGGGAGTTTGAGTTTATGAGCAACCTGTTTGACGAATCCACGCTCGCGTGGCAGGTCGTGCGACCGGATGTGGCGACCGATGTTTTTGGGCGGACGTTGCAAGAGGGCAAAGTCAAGGTCGTGCTCACGCGTGTCGCGCCCGGCGGAAAATTTCGCGCGCATCGCGATGCGTACGCGCACCTGTTTTATTTTCTCAGCGGCACCGGCATCGTCGAGGTCGGCGAGCAAAAACGCGAGGCGCGCGTGGGCGTTGTTGTGCAAATTGAAGCGGGCGAAGCGCACGCGTACGAAAACACCGGCACGGATGACCTGGTTTTAATTTCGATGAACTTGCCAAGCGAAAAATGAATTCACTCTTTCCTGAAACCTACGAATCGTCGCGCGAACGTCTTCGCGCCAACTTGGGTCGCATTCAATCGCGCTGGCAATCGGCGCGACTTGAATCGCATCGTTACGCGGGCGACGATGATGTGACAACCGATTGGATTCGCACGGACAATGGCGCGCGCGACAAGCTCGTGATTTTTACGACCGGCGAGCACGGTGTTGAGGGCTATGTTGGCTCGGCGATGCTCGAAATGTTCATTCAGGATTATTTGCCGCGCCTCGACGTAGCGACGACGGACGTGCTGTTGATTCACGCGGTCAATCCGTGGGGGATGAAACATCGGCGGCGCGTGAACGCGAACAACGTTGACCTGAATCGCAATTTTTTGTACGACGCGCAACCCGACCCAAAATTTAATCCCGAGTACACGCAACTCGCGTCGCTCTTGATGCCGCAGGGCAGACTGAGCCACTGGCGGTGGAGTCGTTTTGCTTTTCTCGCGCGATTGTTGTGGCAACAGCGAACACTCGGCGCGTCCAAGGTGCGCCACACCATTTTGCTGGGACAGTACGCGCATCCGCGTGGTCTCTTTTACGGCGGCGAGGCGATCCAAGACGAAACGCGTGTGACGATGAATTTGTATCGCGAGGCGTTTGCGCAGTATGGGCGCATCGTGCACCTGGATATGCACTCGGGTTACGGTCCGCGTTATCAAATGCAGTTGGTCAACTCGTGGATGGAGCCGCGCGATCCACGAACGTGCATGGCGCAATTCAATTTTCCGCTTGTCTCCGCGACGACGCCTGCTTCGTTTTACCAGATTCGCGGCGATATGATTGATTACGTTTACATGCTCGCGCAGAACGAATTTCCAGGCAAGCGTTTCTATTCGACGACGTTCGAGTTCGGCACGATTGGCGACTCGACCTGGAACGCGATGGAGAGTTTGCGCATCAAGGTACTCGAAAATCAGAAACAGTGGTACGGCGCGAGCGATGGAATCGGCGAACACATCGCGCGCGAATTTGGCGAATTATACTATCCGTGCGAAGAACGTTGGCGCGAAAAAGCAATTGCCGATGCGCGTCAAGCATTCGACGGAATTTTACGAACAGAGGAGTTTATCCAATGAGTAATCAACTAGTTGGGCGATTCGCGCTGACGAATGCGCGTGTGGTGTTGGTGGACGAGGTTACACAAGGCAAAGTGGTCGTCGTCGAGAACGGCAAAATTGCCGGCATCGCCAACGAAAGCGACCTGGGTTCGGATGTGGCGCGCGTGGATGTCGGTGGGCGCACGATCACGCCCGGGCTGGTTGACATTCACACGCACGGCGCGCTCGGGCACACATTCAACGAGCCGACGGCTGAAGCATTCGAGATCATCACACGCGAGAATGCGCGACGTGGTGTGACCTCGCTCGTCGCCACCGTCGCGCCCGCGCCGATTCCCGATCTCGTCGATTGTTTCGCGTTCACGCGACAATGGATGCGCGGCAATCACGCCGGCGCGCACATTTTCGGCGCGCATCTCGAAAGCCCGTATGTGAATGTCGTGCAAAAGGGCGCGCTCGATCCCGAAAATATTCGTTTGCCGGGTGATGGTTCGGTGGAGGCTTTGCTCGAATACGCAGACGTGTTGAAAATTTTTGTGCTCGCGCCCGAACAACCCGGCGCGCTCGATCTAGTTGCGCGGCTCGCAAGTTTGGGCATTGTCCCGGCGGCGGGACATACGATGGCAAAGGACGACCAAGTGCTCGCCGCGATGAAGGTTGGCTTGCGGCACGTGACGCACGTGTGGAGCGCGATGTCAATGGTTGTGCGCGAAGGTCCCTGGCGTAAACCTGGGTTGCTCGAAACCGCGTTGACGTACGATGGCTTGATGGTCGAGATGATTTGCGACAACAAGCATTTGCCGGTCACGTTGATGAAGTTGGCGTACAAGTGCATCGGCGCGGACCGCTTGTGTGCGATTTCGGATGCGACGAGCGGCGCGGGCTTGCCGGATGGCGCGCGTTTCAAAATGGGCGAGATGGAATACGAAGTGCGCGACGGTGTTGGAATGATGTTTGATCGTTCTGCGTTTGCGGGCAGTAGCACCTTGCTCAACGAAATGATTCCGGTTCTGCTGAATGTCGTCGGCGTGCCGCTCGATGAAGCGATTCGGATGATGACGCTGACGCCCGCGCGCGCGATTGGCGTGGATGATCGCAAGGGGAGCATCCGCGCCGGCAAAGACGCCGACCTCGCGATTTTCAACGCGGACTGGACGACCTGGCGTGCGATGATTGGGGGCAGGTGGGTGGATTGACCAGTGCGTTAAATCCTGACAAGGAGACTCGGCAATGGCTGACGAACGCATTTACATTGATGATGAAATTTTTCTAGGTCGGTTGGAAGAGCAAGACCGTTTTCGTGATGCACTCCGGGCTGTTTTGCGCGATCCCAGCAAAGAGCCGACCGCATTGCCGTTTGTCTTTTTGCTATATGGCGAAGGTGGGATGGGTAAATCACGCCTAACGCGCCGAT
>CAZPIR010000327.1:0-442 GCA_964586085.1 uncultured Anaerolineaceae bacterium
TTTCTTCGACGACATTCCTCACGTTGTATCTCGCCGTGCTGTTCGCGCTATTGCAATCGCGTTATCGTCTCGCCGCGTTGTTCGCCTTGCTCGCCTCACTCGTGCGCTATGAAGGCGTCGTCCTGTTTGCGCTCACGTTCGGCGCCTTGTTGTTGCGCGATTGGCGCGCGCGCCAATTCAATCGTGACGATTGGCTCGCGTGCGTCGCGCTCGCGTTCGGATTTCCGCTCACGCTCGTCGGCGTCGGTTGGGCGGCGACCGGGAACGCATTGCAATTTATCGGCGCGCAATCTATGGCTTCGCTTTGGTTGCGCGTGTTCGCTCCCGGCGATTTTTGGAATCGCGCGCAATTTTTCATCACGCGCTACCCCGATATTCTACCTACTGCCCTCATCGGAGTTGTGGGTGGTATCTGGGTAATATTATATTATCGCACTCGTGC
>CAZPIR010000327.1:452-4901 GCA_964586085.1 uncultured Anaerolineaceae bacterium
TCACACGCTATCGCGATGCGATTCAGGTTACGCCGTATGGCGCGGCGATGGCACTCGTTGCGCTGATTTGGTTTCGTTCGCGCGCGACGTGGTTGTTCATTGCAACCGCACTGTCGTACTGGTTGTTCTTTGAAACACTCGTGTGGCTGAATTATACAACACTCGAAGTGCGTTTCCTAATGTATCCGGCTTTGCCCTTGATGATGTTTTGGTGTTGGGGCATTGGCATTCTTGCCGGGTATGTTCGTAAATACTCGCGTTGGTTGCCCATCGTGGTTCTGCTTTTTATGGTTGCTTTCGATATTCAGGGCGGACTAGAATCCAGCATCAAGGGAATGCGTTATCTCTACAACAGTTATGCCTCGCAACACGAGGTCGCGGATGAACTCGCGCAAATTATTCCGGCGCATCAACCCACCGATGTGCTTGCATACACCGGCGTCGCTGGCGCGCTCGATTATTTTGCGCGCCAACACGGACTCGACCTCACGTTTAACGATTTCCGTTTTGCGCCGGACGATGCGCCCGAACGTTACATCACCGACCATCAATTGCGTTTTGTGATTCATCCGCGCGGCAACGCGTTTGCCAAAGCGAAATTTCCGTACCTCGCGCAATTTGAAACGCAAACGCACAATGGTGTTACGTTTCGACCGCTCACCCAGTTTGCTACCACGCTCGACAATCAAATGTGGAGCATTTGGGCGCTCGAATACTGACGGTCATCGGTCGAATCTAATTTCCGCAATCGCAAACCCCACACGATCACTCGCCACATTTTTCCCCGCCGATACATTCGCCGGCAAACGTCCGTCCACGCTGTCCAATGCTTGCCCGACTTGTGCGCCTTTCACGCCAACGAACGCGTGACCCGCACGAAATTGCAAACGCAAATCGCTTTCGACGCCGATGGAATGCAACGCCTCGATTGCGTTCGCCTGCAAATTTTTCGATACGTCATCAATCGCAACACCGGCGACGATGGTATTGCGCGGCAAGTCGGCGATGAACTGCGCGAGCCGCGCCGACGCGTCCTTGTCCGCGAACGTGTCGAATACGCCGATGCGTTCGACGACGCCGGTCTGCGCGTTGATCGCGACGAGATGATAACCGCGTTTGCTCTCGATCACATTTTTCCCGGCAACCCAGATCGCGCCAAAGCGTCCGGCATCGAATCCCGCGCCTGTCACCGAAATATCCACCGGCGAATTCACGCCCGTGTCGCCAATCGCATAATTGTCTTGCGCGATTGTCATCGCGCGCGCATCTGTTTTGAAAACAAACTCGTTCACGCCCTCACGTAAGATCGGCGCACGAATCGGAATCGTGTAATTCGCCCACGCATTCGATAATGGCATTTCCGCAACAGATTGTCCGTTCAACATCACGCGCACCGTTTGCTTTTCGTAGGCACCGCGCAGTCGTAAGGTCACGCTCGACGTCCCAGGTTCGAGTGGCAACCACAGCGTCGCCTCGTCGCGCGCGCTCCAACGATACGCCAATCCCTCCGGCGAAAATTGCACACGTCCCCACGCATCGTCAAAATACAATCGTGCCGCTTCTTCATCCAGGTTGATGCGGTCAAGTTTCGCCGGCGAATTTGTCACGCGAAAAATAATGCGCGTATCGTCGCGATAAATTTCCTCAAGTGGAAACACCTCGCGCGCGTAATCGAGCACGCTCGCATCCGTCATCGCGCGCGTCGCAATCACGTATCGCACGTTGAAAAAGCGCAACACATCCGGCGCAAGTTCGCGATCGCGCGCACGTAGCGCGTCATCCATCGTGCGCCCATTCTCTAACGCGATGAGCGAGTTGAGCACCGGTTGTTCGAGATAGTACTGATATTTAAAATCGGGATGGCGCGAGACCAAGCCGCCAATCAAGCGTTTCTCGTGATACGTTTGCAAAAATTGCGCGACGTAATCAATCTTGCCAAGAATCGCCACGCTGTCGCGCCAACCTAGCGGCAAGTCCATCACGGTAAAATCGCCTGGCTCGTCGCGCATCGCGCGCACCAGATCGGGCGCGCGCAAATCGGTGAGCACGACCGGGAACGCGATCTGCTCGAACGCGAATAGCACGACGAGCGCACCCAGGATGACACGCGGCGATTTTTGCAAACGCGCGACGCCGAGCGCGATGAGCGGCGTGAGCGCGAGCATCATCATCGCGTTGTAACGCACCGGGTAACGATTCGCGTTGACAAACGGAAGCGCGCGCAAAATCGCGAACGGCATTGGAATGCTCGTGTTCTGCTCGGCTATGATCAAGGTCGGACCCAACAACACGAGCGCAAAGAACAACGCAGTCGCACCCCAAAAAATAATTTCACGCGACTGGCGATAAAACACAAATCCCAGGATAGCAAATGCAAGCGTGGCAAGTCCGATGAACGCATAACTCGTGTTCGCATTCGTGAGCGCATTCGCCAGCGAACCCAGGATCGGATGCGCGGCAGAGGGCACGAAATACGAAATCGGCTCGGCGGAAAAAATCGCGGCGCGTCCCTGCCCCGGTGCAATGTAATAACCGTAGCGCAGAGTGTCGGTGAACAGACTGTAGAGTTGCGGTGCGATTCCAAGCGTCGCGACGAGGGCAAGTGTGGTGAAATTTGAAAGGGAGACCAGGAGACCGGGAAACAAGGAGAATTTCGTAAGCCGTGTCTCCTTGTCTCCTGGTCTCCTTGTCCAAAGATTGGAAATCAAAACATAAACTATAAACAAACCCGTGAGCACGGCGACGAACGGAATAAACGTCAACTCCGTCCATGCGGTCATCACAAAAAACAGTCCAGCAAAAATTCCGTTGCGCCAACGCGCCCGCTCGAAACGAATCAGATACAACGCGAAAAACGGAATCCACTCGTTGCTCAACAGCATAAAGTGTCCGGCGGACACATAGTTGATGTGCCACGCGCCGAACGCATAGAACGCGCCGGCAAGCGCGCACGCAAAATCGGATTGAATATTTTGGCGCGCCAAGATTTCGCGTGCGAGCAGGAACGTGCCATAGCCGCCGATGACAAGTGCAAAAAAGATGATGAGATTTTGCGCGATAATCGTGCCGAACACAAACGTCAACGGCAACGCGATCAAACCATTGAGAAACGTGGACGTGTTCGCAACCATATTCACGCCGAGTGGATAGTACAAATAGTCCGTTGTGAGCGGACTTGCACCCAAATTAAAAATTGCGAACTTGAACCACCACAGATTCCACGCGAGCGCGGGCGCATCAATCGGTTGCCCAGGCACATGCGAATCAAAATAGGTGATGAGCGGAAACGTGAGAATCGGCGCGAGAAAAATATAGATGAGCAAAACAAGCCCATCGCGACGCAACCAGGTTTTCATTGGGATGTGTCCGTCGTGTAAAGAATGAGATGCACGCCGTTATCGAAATCGCGTTCGCTCACGCCGCGCAGATTCGCGTCGAGCCAATCGCGTGTTGGGTCGGACAAATCGGCGGTGATGTCGTCGTACGCGAACCAAACTCGCAAATAATTTTTCTGCAGGCGTGCCAACAATCGTTGTGTCACCTCATCGAATTGTTTCGGATCACGGCTGAGCCCGTACCAACGCAACCGTGCACGGTTCGCATTCAAAAATGCCATCGCACGCGCATCGTCGTTGAGAATCAGCACATCACGCGATTGTTCTTCGCGCGCGAGTGTTTGCATTAACGCGCGATAACCTTCGCCGGCACTGAGACGCGGGTCGTCACGATAACGGTACATTGAAAAGAGCGCGAGGACGATGAGCAAGACCAATGACCAAAGACCGATAACCGATCCCATTCGCTGATCGCGCATCGCCCGCCACAACATCGCGACACAAAACGCGATGAACGCAACCGACAACGCAATGACGAGCCAATCTACTTGCGCGACGCCATCCACGACGCGAATCCACGCAAAATCGAGCGTGCTGGGACGGAACAAATTCAAATAGCCGACGAGCGGCGAGAATTGTGGAATGAAAATTGTATCCCAGTCGGCGTTGGGCAGAACGCGCAACATCCGTTGGCGGTACGCGAGCGAGGGAATGCTGATGCCGAGAAGTTGAAAATAAAAAGATAAAAGGCACAAGCAAGAAAATACAAGCGCAAAATATTTTTGGGTCTGCGCGAGTTCAACAGCGGGCGCAATCATCAACACGAGAAAGGGAATTGTCGGCACGAGAAAACGCGCACTCCAATTCGTGCCGCCCCACCAATAATACCACAGTGAAAAAATTAAAAGATAAAAGCCAAAAGTGAAAAGAATCAAAATCGTTTCGCGTTTGGCACGATTGAAAAATTTTGGGAGAGCAAACACGATTGTGGCAAGAAACGGAATGTAGACAAACAAGCCGCGGCCGGGGCTGAACAGTAAACCGTACGCGCCGAGCAGAAATGGCGTGTTGAATGTTTCGTCGGCACGATAGCCGGTTGCGAGCGGACTAGCGT
>CAZPIR010000328.1:0-4898 GCA_964586085.1 uncultured Anaerolineaceae bacterium
GGGCGTTCGATTGTCAACGTCCCGGCGAGCATCGCGGATGTGTTCGGCACCTCTATCGGCACACGAACACTCGACGATGCCATCTTGTCCGGTTTGACCGACGAGATCGAACGCATCGTGTTTGTGATTGTGGATGCGCTCGGCTACAAACAGTTGCTCGCCTCGCTTGCAACCAACCCGCGCAACGGTTTTCACGTGCTCCTCAATCGCGGCGGACGCATCGCGCCGCTGACCTCGGTTTTTCCTTCGACGACGACTGCCGCATTGACGACATTGTGGACGGGACGCACGCCCATCGAACATGGTTTCATGGGCTATCAACTTTTTCTGCGCGATTACGGCGTGCGCGCGGACATGATTTATTTCAGCCCGGTCGCCACGCGCACGCGCGGTTGGCAACAGTTGGTGGACGCGGGACTAGAGCCGGAAAAATTTCTCGCCGTCCCATCTCTGCCGCAGTTGTTGCCCAATGTGCCGGTGTATCATTTTATCGAAGAGCCATTTGTGACGAGCGCGTTGTCGCGCGTGCAGATTCGCGGTACCCGCGAAACGATTGGCTTTATCACGTCGTCCGACCTGTGGGTGAGTTTGCGCCAATGTGTCGAGCAACATCGCGGCGAGCGCGCGTTGTTTATGGCGTACTGGAGCGGCGTGGATGGCATCGGGCACAAGTACGGTCCGTCATCGCCAACGTACGTCGCCGAGATCAATAATTTGGCGTACTCGTTCGAGCGCGAATTTTTGCGCCCACTTTCCAAACAAGCACGGGCGCGCACCTTGTTCCTGTTGACTGCCGATCATGGTCAGGTGGACTCGCCGATTCCGCGCGCAATTTTCACGCGGGCGCATCCGGAACTGCGCGCGAACCTGGTCATGGATTTTACCGGCGATGCGCGCGCGGCGTATCTGTATTGTCGGCATGGGCGCGCGAATGCCGTGCGCGATTATTTCGCCGCGCATTTTGCCGAGCAATTCTGTCTGCTCGATTCACACACCGCGCTCGAATCAGGGTTGTTCGGCGAGGGCGTCGCCGCGTCCGAAGCCGAACATCGCGTCGGCGATTTCATCGCGATTTCGCGTGATGAGTGGTACTTGGTCGAAGGCAAGGATGCGCCGAAAATGTTGGGGCGTCACGCCGGACTTGCGGCAGACGAAATGCTCGTGCCTCTGCTCGCCGCGCGCTTGGATGCTTGAGACACAGCAAGAAAAGTCTAGTACTCTTGTGCCACCTGTTCGATGAACGTGTCCCTTTATAATTCTGGCATGAAAACAAATCACCTGCCCACGGTTTTTGCGGGCGCGTTTGTTGCGCTCGGCATTGCGTTGATTGTTTTGATTTTTCCAACGTATGTGTTTGCCGATCTTGCCGGCTGTCCAATGTTTCCGGCGAACAATGTGTGGAACACTCGGATTGACAACTTGCCGGTAGATGCGCGCTCGAACACGTTCATCACCGCGATGGGCGCGAATACAATTGTGCATCCCGATTTCGGCACAGTGTGGGACGGCGGACCGATTGGCATACCGTACACAACGGTGCTGGGCACTCAGCCGCTCGTCCCGATTTCATTCTACTATCCAGGTGAGAGCGACCCAGGTCCGTACCCGATTCCCGCGAATGCACCCATCGAGTATGGAAGCGACCATCACATCTTGATTGTCGAGCGGACCAATTGTAAACTCTACGAGGTGTACGATGCGTCCACATCGAACGGTGGCGTGTCGTGGGATGCCGGTTCAGGTGCAACCTGGGATTTGAATTCGAACGCTCTGCGTCCCGACACCTGGACATCGGCGGATGCGGCGGGCTTGCCGATTTTGCCCGGTTTAGTACGTTACGATGAAGTGGCGACCGGCGTCATCTCGCACGCGTTGCGTTTTACAGTGCATGGTACGGATGGCACACACATTTGGCCCGCGCGTCATCGCACGCCCTCTGCGGGCGGCAACAGTCCGAACATGCCGCCGATGGGACAACGTTTTCGATTAAAAGCCACGTTCAACACGGCGACCTTTTCGCCGCCAGTACAAGTGATTCTCAACGCGTTGAAAACGTATGGTATGTTCGTCGCGGACAATGGCGCAGATTGGTATCTCGGTGGCGCGCCCGATATGCGTTGGAACGATGATATGCTCGTGAACGAACTGCGCCGTGTGCATGGTTACGATTTCGAAGCGGTCAACGAAACTGGTCTGATGCTGAACAGCGATTCAGGTCAAGTGCGAACCCCGCTCGCGATGTGGTTGCACTTGCCGTTTGTGATGAAATGATGATTCAATCGAAAATCGAAAATCCAAAATCCCCAACTGATCTGAACTGTGACATGGGCGAAAGTTTTGGCGCGTACGTCCTTGGCAACGATGCCGCACTCATGCCGCTCGTCACGTCTGCGAACATCGCTTGCGGCTTTCACGCCGGCGATCCGCGCGTGATGGCGCAGACCGTTCGCCTTGCACTACAAAACCAGGTCGCGCTCGGCGCGCATCCCGGCTTTCACGATCTGGTTGGCTTTGGTCGGCGCGTGCTCGATGCGACGCCGGACGAAATTGAAAGCGATGTGCTGTACCAACTCGGCGCGCTGTCTGCGTTCGCGCAAGCCGAAGGCGCGAGACTCGCACACGTCAAAGCGCACGGCGCGCTCTACAATGTCGCCGCGACGAACCCGCGTGTCGCGTTCGCGATTGCGCGCGCCGTTGCGCGGTTCGATGCGAACCTGGTTTTGGTTGGACTCGCGACCTCGACCGCGATGGCGGATGCCGCGCGCGAATGTGGTTTACGTTTTGCACGTGAAGGATTTTGCGACCGGGCATATAATCGCGATGGCACGTTGCGTTCGCGGCGTGAACCTGGGTCGCTGATTCGCGATCCGCAACGCGCGGCGCAACAGGCCCTGCAAATGGTGCGCGATGGCTCGGTCACGACGCCTGAAGGCGAAACGATTCCGCTCGCGGTGGACACGCTCTGTGTTCATGGCGACACGCCGGAAGCGGTGGCGATTTTGCGTGCGGTGCGTGATGTACTCGCGGCGGCGGACATTGAATTGAGATCGCTAGACGAAGGACGAAGGACAAAGGACGAATGTCTTCCGTCTTCCGTCTTCCGTCCTTCGTCGCAACAATGATTTACCCACAACCGCGCCTTGTCCATGCCGGCGATTCTGCGATTCTCATCGAATGGGCGGATGAAATCAACGATGAGGTTAACGACCTGGTTCACGCCTCCGCGCAATGGCTACACGCGCAAAATCATCCGGCGATTCGTGATTTGATTCCCGCGTACGCTTCGCTCCTCGTGTGTTATAATCCGGCGTGCGCATCGTTCGACGAAATGAATGCATGGCTGTGCGATGGGTTGCCAAGTGTGCCGACCGGGTTTTCCATCGAGTCACGCCTCGTCGAAATTCCGGTACGTTACGGCGGCGAGTTTGGTCCCGATTTAGAATCGCTTGCTCAATTAGTTGGGGTTACCCAAGACGAAATCGTGTGTTTGCACACGAGCGTTTTGTATCGCGTGTATCTCATCGGCTTTGCGCCGGGCTTTGCCTACCTGGGTTCGGTGCCGGAACAAATCGCCGCGCCGCGTTTGGCGACGCCGCGCACGCGCGTGCCGGCTGGCTCGGTTGCCATCGCCGGACGGCAGACCGGCGTGTATCCGAGTGCGACGCCGGGTGGTTGGCAATTGATCGGTCGCACCGACCTGGTTTTGTTCAACCCACGCCGCGAGTCGCCCACACTGTTGCGACCCGGTGATCGTGTGCGTTTTATCGCGCAGTAAAAAATCTGATGAAGCAATCTCCGCATAATCTCGCCCCGCGCTTTGTGCTGGCTCTGCTCGGCGTCACGCTCATGCTTGTGTGCGCGATGATCGGCGGCGTTATTTGGATTGGTTGGACGACACGCCTGCCGGAAAAAATTATCAGTATTTTGCCCACGCCATTTTTCTTTCCGGCGCAACCAACGACGACGCCCACACCAACCATCAGCGAAACCGATGTGCGGAATGTGGCGATCATTGCCACGTACGAAGCCGGCGTGTTTCCCGAACCGGACAAGTCGCGCGCGTACCGCGCCATCATTTGGACGATGCGGAATCGTGTGACGGCGGGGCAGGGGATTGTGAACGGTTACACCGATGAGCAAAATTTGCTCGCCAAGTACACTTCGTTTCAAGTGCATCGCAACGATCCGCCGGATGCGCGGGCGGTGGAAATCGCGCGCGAGGTGCTCAACGCGCCGAACCATGACGACGATCCGCTTCGCGGCGCGCGCCATTTTGTGGACAATACATACTGGACCGGTGTGAGCGAGCAGACCGGGGCGCAACCCAAAGTGCGTGGCAAGTACACGGACGGTGATGTTCAAAAGTTGGTGGACGAAAATAAATTTGTCCTCGTAATTGAATGGCGCGCGCCGCCCGGTCATCCCAGGGGCGCACTATTTTACGGGCTGTATTTTTTCGATGCGTGGCCCCCGCCGATGCCGGCGTATGCGCCGCCGACGATTTTGCCCACGCGCACCTTGACGCCGCGCGCGACCGCCACTGCGACGCGCACACTTACGCCAACCTTGACCTTGACGCCCACACCCACGCCGACGTTTACGGCGACGCCAATTGCGACCGCCACACTTCCACTCACGCGCACGCCGACGATTGCGCCGTATCCATAAATGTTGACGATCATCGAACCTGGGATTTCAAACACGATTCAAGACGCGGGACGCTGGGGTTTTCAATCGTTGGGCGTGCCGGTGTCCGGCGCGATGGATGTGTTTGCGTTTCAGGTTGCGAACGCACTCGTCCGCAATGCGAACGATAACGCGGTAATCGAAATTCATTCGCCGATCAAATTGCAAACCGATCGCGCACACCTCATCGCCGTGATCGGCGACGCGCGCAT
>CAZPIR010000329.1:0-4671 GCA_964586085.1 uncultured Anaerolineaceae bacterium
GTGCGGAAAGGTCTGGGAGGCGCACCCAGTTCACCCTCGCCCGTTTTGAGTGGTCGCCTCGTTGGGATGGCATGGAGTTTTATTGGTACGGAAACGACTATCGAATTTCTCGCCGACGTCCACATTCGCTTCAATGAGCTTGGCAACAGAATAGTTATGCGCTTAAATTCGACGTCAACAATTTCGCGCTTTACGAAATAGAACTCCACGATGATGAAATGCACGGAATCTGGCGGCGGTTACAGGGTGATGACCTTGATTCATCGCCAGCCCAATAAAAGAAAATACGCAAAGGCGAGGTTGGCTCCGGCTTTTGAATCATTTTTCCATTCCATGCGGCGACCGATAAAACCCAGCGGTCTTGAGGATTGTCTCGCCCACACTGCCCAACGCCTCGGCGTGATTCCATTGCTTGACAACCATGTGGCGTGGCGCGCGGGGATGTGCGAGATACTCGTTCAACGCACGGGCAATGATCGCGGGATCTATCTCCTGCAACGCGTCCATTTTTTCACCGTTCTCTTCCGCGATGAGAACCGGTCGCCCTCGCCACAGCACCACATCGGTGGATGCCACACGCGCCAAACGCGGCGCGCTAAACACATTCGCTGGGTCGGTCGCGTTGACGACGACAAACGATTCGCTTGGCACAGCGCGAACTTGGTCGACAGCCTCCTTGACCGCAAACTGCACGCCACTCTGCCCCTCGATAAAGTAGCCCCGCCGAATTTCGCCGCGCATTTCCCAGCGATTGAACACCGGATACAAGAGTGCCCAAGCACTTGGCCGGTCTTCGCGCTCCAAACATTCACGGGTGACGATCCCATACCGTGCGAGATAGACGCGTGCAAGTTGTTCCGCGCGCGCTTGCTCGGATAATTGTCCCAGCACTGCCGCGCGATGCACCAACGACCAGCGCCCATCCATACCGGCGATGGGCGCGGCTTGGCGCAAACGTTTTGCCACGCGACGTTTTGCATCGCGATAACGACTGGACGTCAACGCGCGTGGAACATTTGCCAAGCGCGCGGCAAGTTCGGTTTCCAATTCCGATCTCTCCGTCGCGGTATCACGCCGGAATGTTTCAATCAATTGCAACGCGTCTAACGAATCATTCGTGATCAATCCCGCGGCAAGTAATTCCGCCAACGTGGGCATTTTATCAAACGTCCCGGCAATATCTGCTGTGAACGAGGCGCCTTCGGTTTTGAGAAAGGCGAGGATGCCTTGCGCGTTTTCGCTCAATGTAGATTCATCGGGCGGATCGAGGAACAGCGCGCCTTCGCCGCGCGCGAAAAATCGCACGCGCGTTTTGTCGGCGACCCAGACCCATTTGCCGGACTGACACAACGCATCGAGGTCGTCGGCGTCGAAATCGGCGATGCGCCCCGGCAGTACGGCACGTTCCCACACACTCTGCGGAAGCGCAATGCCGCGCAATTGATCGAGCGCGCGAGTCAACGCATCTTCCCTAGTCCAGCGCGGCGCAAGATGTTGCCAACGTGTGAGAAAATCAGCGTACTGGAAAAGCGTGACGGGCTGAATCTCTTTGCGCAGTAACGTCAGGGTGCGGCGATGAATTTGTTCCAGGTTGCGCCGGTCGCAAAACGCGTCGCCGATGCGCGCAATGTCGTGCGAGTCTACCAAGCGTGCGAGTGTTTCATCTAGCCAGGTTTCTGAAAAGGCGTACCGCTTTAAAATATCTTGGCGCAATACACCAGCCGAGTGTGCCAAGAATCGGCGCAGAATTTTTTCATTGTCGCGCGCTTGGTATTCGCCAAGCCATTCGGCGAACACCCAGCGCGGCTCGTCGCCTACGGCGACTTGGGCAATGCGCCCTTGCTCGGCGAGTTGGGCAATCCACACGCTGGCATCGCCCGCGCATCGCGCCGCGATTTCTGCTTCCGTCAAATCACCCAGTTCTTGCATCAGCACTGCCAGTTCTTCGAGTGTGCGCGCTTGAAAGTCCGGGGCAAGATGTTGTTCGCGTTGGGCGACCTGGATCATCGCCTCAGGTTTCAGTAAATCAGCCAGGTTTGCATTACCCAACACATCGTCCAGCATTTCGCGGCTGAGCGCGAGCGATTGCATTTGTCGCTCGGCTTTGGGCGCATCCCATTCGTACATGTATACGCTGATAAAATTGAATAACAAGCCCGAAGCGACCGGCGATGGCACTACCGTTTCAATCGGCACGATGCGAATGTGTCCATTCTGAATCTGGTTCAAGATGTCTTCGAGGTGCGGCAGATCGAAAACATCGCGCAGGCAATCGCGATACGTTTCGGCAATGATCGGGAAATTTTCATAACGACTGACCAACGCGAGCAAGTCCTTGGCTTTGAGGCGTTGCAACCAAAACGGCGTGCGTTTGCCTCCGCGCGCTTTGGGCAACAATAACGCGCGCGCCGCGTTCATCCGAAATTGTGCGCCAAACACCGCCGAGCCGGGCAGTTCATTCAAGATGCGTGCGTGCGCATCACGAGCGGTCATGGTCTGCACGAGGTCAAGTGGCGGCGCAGTGCCGCCGGGAAAACGAAAGAGCATCCCGTCGTCGTTCGTTTGCGTTTCGGCTTGCACGCCGAGGCGTTCGCGAAATGCGCTGGCGAGCGCGAGCGCCCACGCGCCGTTCACGCGCCCACCGAACGGCGAATGAATGACCATGCGGAGTTCGCCCAGCGCGTCTTGAAATGTTTCGACGACAATGGTCAGGTCGGTTGCCATCACGCCAACGGCATCCAGTTGTCGTTGGATGTGCGCGATTAGGTTGTGCGCCGAATTTTTGTCGAGCGCATAGTCGTCCTGCAAGACCTTTAAGGTTTCAGGAACCTGGGTCGTCTGCAACATCTCGACAACCGCGCGCCGGAATTTTCCGATGCGCACACCCAATTCGTACGGTCGCCATGGATAGTCGCCTTTCCAAAAGGGCATGCGGGGTGTTGCGCCGGCGGCGTCTTCGACGATGATGCGCTCATCGGTGATTTCACGGACGCGCCAAGTGTGACTGCCCAAGAGAAAGGCATCGCCCACGCGCGTCTCGAAAATAAATTCTTCGTCGAGTTCGCCGACTTTGGTCTTGCCGTCGCCCAGATAAACACCGAACGCGCCGGTATCCGCAATCGTGCCGCTGTTCAAAATCGCGAGCAGGCGCGAGCCGGGCAGTGCCGCCAGTTGATCATTTACACGATCCCACCCAATGCGCGCTGGGACGCGTTCGAATTTACCCGACAGCATTTCGAGCACCGCGTCGAACAACTCGCGTGAGAGATGGCGGTACGGGTACGCGGAGCGCACCAACGCGTACAACGCCGGGACGTTCCAGTTTTCGCACGCCACCATCGCCACGATTTGTTGCGCTAACACGTCGAGCGGATGCTCCGGCGTTTGGGTCGGCTCGACATCGCCGTCCAACATGCCGCGCACAATCGCCGCGGCTTCCACCACATCTTCGCGGAACGTGGGATAAATGCGGCCCCGACTCGTTTGACCGACCAAATGTCCGGCGCGACCAACGCGTTGCAATCCCTGCGCCACACTCTTGGGCGATTGCAACTGCACCACGAGGTCCACTGCGCCGATGTCAATGCCTAGTTCGAGCGAACTGGTGCCGACGAGTGCGGGTAGGCGTCCCGATTTCAAATCCTCTTCCATCTTGCGCCGCGCCTCTTTCGACATGCTACCGTGATGCGCTTGGATGGGACCCTCGGCGCCAATCGCAAAGATGCCTCGATCACGCGGCAGACCACCGGGTGCCAATGCTTCGGTAGAACCGGGCGGAATGTCTTCGCGTTGTTCCGCCGCGAGTTGTGCATTCAAGCGGTCGGCGGTGCGCTCTGCCAGACGGCGATTGTTTGCAAAGACCAAGGTTGTGGTATGCTGTCGAATGTCGTTCAAAACATGCGGCACAATCGAGGGCCAAATTGTTTCGCCGGGGAGTTCGCGGAAATCATCCACGACGGTGACTATATGCAAATCGAGTGGCTTGCGATAACCAGTGTCAACAATCGTAACTGGACGAAAGACGAACGGCTCAGGACTGGTGTTTGCTTCCTGCTTGGGTCGTTCGTCTTTTGTCGGGGCTTGGCCGCCGAGAAAGCGCGCGACCTGATCGAGAGGTTTGATGGTTGCCGAAAGTCCGATGCGTTGTACGCGTTCGAGCGCCAGGTGTTCCAGACGTTCGAGCGAGAGAGTGAGATGAACGCCGCGCTTGTTGCCGCAGAGCGTGTGAATTTCGTCCAGGATCACAGTCCGTGTCGTGCGAAACATTTCACGCGCACGCGGACTGGTCAACATCAAGTAGAGTGATTCGGGAGTGGTGATGAGAATGTGCGGCGGACGTTTCCACATTGCCGCGCGTGCGTTCGCCGGAGTATCGCCGGTGCGAACTGCCACTTGTAATGACGGCAGGCGGATTCCCAACTGCGCGCCTGTTGTGTGAATGCCTTCGAGGGGCACGCGTAAATTGCGCTCGATGTCATTGTTCAACGCTTTCAACGGCGAAACGTAAAGCAGTTGGACGCCCGGTTGATCGCTGGCGTGTTGATACAGTTCGTCAATGCCCCACAGGAACGCGGCTAGGGTTTTCCCGGAACCGGTGGGCGCGAGGATTAACGTATGCTCGCCGCGCTGAATGGGTTGCCACCCCTGGGATTGCGGCGGCGTCGGCTCGCC
>CAZPIR010000329.1:4681-4895 GCA_964586085.1 uncultured Anaerolineaceae bacterium
GCGAGTGGGTAAGGAAAAGAGTTCAAGCGGATTGGTCATAGCAAACCTCATGCCGAGATTCTAGACCAATGGTTCAACTGTGTCAATGTGTTAATGGAGACAGATAACGGCGATGTGACCTTGGTTGTGGCATTCGATCTTGTTCGTTATAGAGCGGATGGTAGTCTCACTCACTGAACGCAACTTCGTTAAATAGCACATCGGCATATGCTAC
>CAZPIR010000330.1:0-4895 GCA_964586085.1 uncultured Anaerolineaceae bacterium
CATTGCTTTTGCGTTTGTTCGGTCGATTTTTAAACACCGTTGATCCAAGTGCAATTGCATTTGTCACCTCGTTTATATTGGTTGGATTATATTGCAAAACAAATTATTTCTTACGGCTGGTTTCCCCGGCAACGTCTTGGCGTACTCTGCGCTCTTTGTCATCCACTCGTTCAGCAAGCGCGGCGACTTCAAAACGTAATGCGGAACCAACACATAACCGCGCATCGGTCGTCCGGGAATTGGCTCAAACAAGGTCGTGTCGTACTGCGCGCGAATCGCCGCGCGGTCTTCGTCGTTCAAACGCAAAAACATTTCGTCCTGAAATAATCCGGCAAACATATTGCCATTCACGAACGCGCACGGATAACCAAACATCTTGCGCTTGGTCGCCATCGGAAAATCCTTCATCGCATTCTCAAATCGCTTGACCAACTCCTCCGGCGATTTGGTGAATTCCGGCATCGGCGTTTTCGCCTTGGTTGTTTTCGATTTTGTCGTCGTTGCCAAGTTGAAATGGTCTCCTCAAAAAATAAACCACGAGTCTCATCTATCTCTACGCATTATACTCCTGAGACTCGTGGTTACAAATTCTGGCTACTGACCGCTTCGCGTGGCTTTTGATTACTGCGATTAGAACATTCCGCCGCCGCGCTATTCGCCAAACTCTTTGCGAAGCGTGTCGCAAATTTCGCCGAGCGTCGCATAACTTTCGACGCACGTGATAATCGCGGGCACGAGGTTGGCTGTGCCGCGCGTTGCTTCGGTCAACGCGTTCAGCGCATTTTGTGTGCGCGTGTTGTCGCGCCGATTGCGCAACTCGCGCAGACGCGCCGATTGATCATCACGCACGCGCGGGTCAACGCGCAAGCGTTTGCCGCTGTACTTGTCCGTCGTCACAAAATCATTCACGCCGACGACGACACGTTCTTTCGCTTCGACCTCGCGCTGGAATTTCCAGGACGATTCCTGAATCTCGCGTGTGACGTAACCGGCTTCAATTGCTTTCAATCCGCCACCCAGCTTTTCGATTTTGTCGAGGTATTCGCTTGCCCGCTTTTCGATTTCGTCGGTGAGACTCTCGACATAGTACGACCCGGCCAGCGGATCAATCGTGTTCGTTACACCCGATTCGTGCGCGATGATTTGTTGCGTGCGAAGCGCAATCTGCACCGATTCTTCGGTCGGGAGCGCAATCGCTTCATCGAACGAATTTGTGTGGAGTGATTGCGTGCCACCCAGGACAGCGGCGAGCGCTTCGATGGCGGTGCGCACGATATTGTTCTGCGGTTGTTGCGCGGTGAGTGAAACGCCAGCGGTCTGGGTGTGAAAGCGTAACATCATCGAAGATGCTTTTTTCGCGCTGAAACGTTCCTTGATGATGCGCGCCCACAATCGCCGCGCCGCACGGAATTTCGCAATCTCTTCGAGGAAATCCATTTGCGCGACGAAAAAGAACGAGAGTTGCGGCGCGAACTCGTCAATCGTCAATCCGCGCGCGAGTGTCGAGTTTACGTACTCGATGGCGTTCGCAAACGTGAACGCCACTTCTTGCACGGCGGTCGAACCAGCTTCGCGAATGTGATAGCCGCTGATGGAAATTGGATTCCAGCTTGGCAATTCGCGCGCGCAGTATTCGATGATGTCGGTCGCGAGGCGCATCGAAGGCGCGGGCGGAAAGATGTACGTGCTGCGCGCAATGTACTCTTTTAGAATGTCGTTCTGCACCGTGCCGCGCAGTTGTTTTGTTTCCGCGCCTTGTTTCTTGGCAACGGCAATGTACATTGCCAGCAGGACGCTCGCGGTCGAATTGATCGTCATCGAGGTCGAGACCTTGTCGAGCGGGATGCCGTTGAACAATCGCTCCATGTCTTCGAGCGACGAGATCGCAACACCCACTTTGCCGACTTCACCTTCTGCCATCGTGGCATCGGAGTCGTAGCCGGTTTGGGTTGGCAAATCGAAAGCGACGGACAAGCCGGTTTGTCCTTGTTGGAGCAAGTACTTGTAACGCGCATTCGATTCGTCCGCGCTCGCGTACCCGGCGTACTGGCGCATCGTCCAGAATCGTCCACGATACATCGTGGGCTGGACGCCACGCGTGAACGGATACTCGCCGGGGAAACCCAGCTTGTCGTTGTAACTTACGTTTGCATCGTCCGGCGTGTACGCACGTTTTGCTTCGATGCCGGAGAGCGTTTCAAATTTTGGTTTGCGTTCGGTTGGTTGTTTGTTTTCAGCCATGGTTTTCTCTCAAAATCCAGAATTAAATTTATTTGACGATGACTAGTACCTGTCCCTGCTCGACCTTGTCGCCGGGCTTGACGCGAATTTCTTTGACCGTGCCCGCGCGCGGCACGCGCAATTCATTTTCCATCTTCATCGCTTCGAGAATCACGATCCCTTGTTTCGCCGCGACGGCATCGCCGACGTTCGCGTTGATCGCGCGCACGAGGCCGGGCATCGGCGCTTTGACGATCACATCGCCGGTCGCGCCGGCGTTTTTGGACGCGGCTTTGTTGAGCTTGCGCGTGCGTTCATCCTGCACCTCGACCATGTGCAGTTCGCCGTCAATCAACACGCGATACTCGTCGCCGTTGCGCTCCGCCAACACTTCCCAGGATACATTGTCGAGTAACAGCGAGTAGAGCGTCGTGCCTTCGATGTTGCGAAAATCGGCGTTGTGCGGTTCGCCGTTGATGATGACGGCATTGTTCGCGCCGATTTCGATCTCGTACGTTTTTTCGTTGATGATTGCCGTGTACTTCATCGCAGACCCTCCAACGCGCCGTAACGTTTCCAGCCACCGCGCGCGCCGCTCGTCGGCGGCGGAATCGAGAGCGCGTGTTGGCGACGATCATGCGTGAGCAAGGTCGCGACAATCGCGGCGATTTGTTCGCGGGTGGCGTCGGTAGTGCCCTCCATCGTAAAGCGATCATCCAGGAAGGTCGTGTCGAAATGTCCGCCGATGAAACTGGTGCTTTGAAATAATTTTTGATGGAATGGAATCGAAGTATGCACACCCAGGATTTTATATTCGCTCAACGCGCGCTTCATCCGCATGATCGCCGCCGCGCGATCGGGACCCCACACGCACAACTTGGCGATGAGCGGATCATAGTAGAGCGAAACTTCAAATCCTTCATAGACACCGGTTTCGAGTCGGACACCTGGACCGGTTGGCTCGTACAAACTGATGATGCGTCCGGTCGAAGGGAGAAATCCGTTGTACGGGTCTTCGGCGGTGATGCGGCACTCGATGGCCCAGCCGTTTTGATGCACATCTTTTTGTTTGAAACTTAGTGGACGACCCGAGGCGATGCGCAACATTTCTTTTACGATATCAATGCCAGTAACAAGTTCGGTAACCGGATGCTCGACCTGCAAACGCGTATTCATTTCAAGAAAATAATAATGCCCATTCTTGTCGAGTAAAAATTCGATTGTGCCGGCGTTCATGTACTTGGCGGCTTGCGCGGCGCGCACCGCATCCTTGCCCATTTTCTGGCGTAGGTTTTTATCGAGTACCGGCGAGGGCGATTCTTCGACCAACTTTTGATGACGCCGTTGAATTGAGCATTCGCGTTCGCCGAGATGAATCGTGTTGCCGCGTGCGTCGGCGAGAATTTGAAATTCGATGTGGCGCGCGTTCTCGATAATTTTTTCGATATAGACGGTCGCATCGCCAAACGCCGATTGCGCTTCACTGCGCGCGCGCGCAATCGCGCCCGGCAAATCTTCCGCGTTTTCGACGCGGCGCATGCCCTTGCCGCCGCCGCCCTCCGCCGCTTTGATCATCACCGGGAAACCAATCTTTTGTGCCGCCGCAATCATCTCATCATCCGGCAGTGCCTCAAAAATTCCTGGGACGACCGGCACGCCTTGTTTCGACACCATGCGCCGCGCCTCGATCTTGTTGCCCATTGAGCGAATCGAATCGGGCGCGGGACCGACGAACACGATGCCGGCTTCGGCGCATGCGCGTGCAAAGTGATCGTTCTCGGCGAGAAAACCATAGCCCGGATGAATGGCGTCCACCTTGGCGCGAATCGCCGCGTCAATGATGCGGTCAATCCGCAAATACGATTCGCGCGCGGGCGCGGGACCGATGCTGTATGCTTCGTCGGCGTAACGCACGTGCAACGCATTGCGATCCACGTCCGAGTACACCGCGACGGTATTTAGACCTAATTCGCGGCACGCGCGTAAAACACGCACGGCAATTTCACCACGATTAGCGACGAGAACTTTTTTGAACATGTATAACCCCTGACGGAAGACGGAGGACGAAAGACAAAGGAGCCAATCTGCTTTCGTCCTTTGTCATTGCTTTAATTTTTCTTCGAGCCGTGCCTTGATGCTTGCCCACTCTGTATCAATGATGCTGTACATCACCGTGTCGCGTTGGTACCCGTCCGCGTTAATCATGTGCTTGCGGAGAATGCCTTCCTTGACCGCGCCGAGTCGTTCAATCGCGCGTTGCGAACGCACGTTGCGCAAATCCGTTTTGAGTTGCACGCGAATGCATCCCAGGTTTTCAAACGCATGTTTGAGCAAAAGATATTTGCATTCGGTGTTGATCGCCGTGCGCCACACGTCCGGCGTCAGCCACGTTCCGCCGATTTCGACCCAGCGATCTTTGGCATGGATGTCCATGTAGCTTGTCGTGCCGAGTGCGCGTCCATCGCTGTTACGAACGATGACGAACCAGATGCGTTCGCCGGTTTCGGTTTGGCGCATTGCGGAGGTGAGCCACGCGTGCATTTGCTCGCGCGTTTGCCCGGGCTTGGTCGCGATAAAATCCCAGATTTCATTGGGCTGTGCGGCGGCAAACAAATCGTCCGCGTACTTGAAATCGAGTGGCACAAGTTTGATGTGCTTGCCTTCAAGTGTTGTAG
>CAZPIR010000331.1:0-4889 GCA_964586085.1 uncultured Anaerolineaceae bacterium
GGCGGGAACGTACGCGCCAACCGAATCCACCGGCAAGAAACGATGACCCAGGAACAACCCCGGATACATTTCTTTTTCGACATCGTGCAGAGCTTCGCGCTGAACTTGGGCGAATTTCCTGACATGCTCAACCACATCGAGCAACGC
Organism: uncultured Anaerolineaceae bacterium; assembly: GCA_964586085.1. GTDB lineage: Bacteria > Chloroflexota > Anaerolineae > UBA4142 > UBA4142 > JACRBM01. The sequence continues at coordinate 148 of CAZPIR010000331.1, forward strand.
CGCTTTGATGTCGGCGGGCAAACTTTTTTCCGCCGCATCAATCTCGGCTTGCGTCACACGCAATTCCTCGATTTCGACTTTATCGAATTCCTTGGAAAAGCGTCGCAATGCCGCGTCGCCTTCTTCGCGAACCGTCCTGAGAATTTTTTCGACGCGATCGTACAATACGCGCCGATCTTCAGCCGGTCGTTCTTTTGCTTTTTTCAGATATTGAATCATGCTCGCCTCTATTTCTCCGCTTTGCGCGGGAAACCTTGAATCGAGCGACCACCATCCGGGTAGATCGTCTGACCGACGAAATAATTCGCGTCCTCGCTACCCATGAAAACAATCACGCGCGCGATTTGTTCGCACGAGGCGATATACCCAATCGGCAAGCGGTCCATCAAAATTTTGTGTTTCTCTTCGCTGTGCACGACACGTTGCATCAACTCGGTGAGCACCGGACCGGGCGCGACGCAGTTGACGAGGATGCCCTTGTCCACGAGCGCGAGCGCCATCGCTTTGGTCAGTTGATTGACGCCGCCCTTTGCCGCGCAGTACGGCACCTGGTCGGCAAGCGCAAGTTGCGCCATCACCGACGACACGTTCACGATAAAGCCGCCCTTTTTCTGATCCACCATCACGCGCGCGGCGGCTTGACTCAGCAAGAACGTGCCCTTGAGGTCTACGCCCATCACCCAGTCCCAGTCTTCTTCGGTTGTGTCGAAAAAGTTGGCACTGTGATTGACGCCGGCGTTGTTCACAACGATATCAATCGTGCCAAATGCTTTCACGGTTTCCGCAACGAGATTATCCACATCTTTTTTCTTGCTCACATCGCAAGTAACGAAAATCGCTTCGCCGCCCAGCTCTTGACATTTCTTGACGACTTGCTGACCCAAATCCGTCGAACGCCCGGCGAGCGCAACCTTTGCGCCCTCTTTGACGTACTCGTAAGCCGTCGCTTCGCCAATACCTTTGGTTGCGCCGGTGATAATTGCAATTTTACCTTTGAGTTTCATCTCTGCCTCACAAAAAATATTGTGTCATTGCGCAGAGCGCAGTTTGCGACGAAGCAATCCCCAACTTGCTGGGCGATTGCTTCGCCGCTCCGCGGCTCGCAATGACAGTCCTTACTATTTAATCGGCGGTTTAACGCCAACGGGCCAACGCTTCATCACATCCGCGATGACTTCGCTAACATAATCCACGGTGCGCGTGACGAGCTTTTCGCCTTTTTCGAGCGTCGCCTTGGTCGGGTCGCCGATAACACCATTCGGCAATTCCTTGTATTCGGGTCGCGCGAACGTGCCTTCAAAGTGATACATCGTCCCAGGTTTCGGCGCCATGCCGGGCGCGATGATGAACTTGCGATCAATCAACGCTTCGCCGCCACCCTTTTCGGCTTTGCTCATATCCACGTACTTGGGATACAAGTACAAACCAACCGAGGTTTCGGCTTCGTCGGCGTGCCACATGTAATCGGTCAGCACGTCCTTGTTGTCGCGCAAGAAATCGTACCAGTGCAACGATAACGTGAAATGTCCTTCGAGACCCAGCTTGTGCACTGCGACAAGCGTCGTCGAAACTTGACCGTGCGCGGAGAGGATGATGAATTTGTTGTAACCGGAAACGGCCGCACCTTTGACAATGTCAACGAGCAATGCGATGTGTGTATCATACGAAAGCGGAATCGTGCCAGGCATGTACCAGTGATGGTATGGATGCGAACCGTACATCGGCGAGGGCAACAGCATCGCGCCGGTTTTCTTGGCGATCAACTCCGCCATGCCCATGGCGTTGTACGCATCCACGCCGCACGGCGAGTGCGGTCCATGTTGTTCGATGGCACCGATCGGCAAAATCGCCAGGTCGCATTCTTCTTTCGCCCAGCGCACCACTTCGGTGTAAGGCATTTCCTGCCACCACAAAAATTTTCGTTCTTTCATTTCTATTCTCCTTTTTGAAATTTGGTTGATCTATTTTTCTGTTGGGGCGCACCGCCGTGCGCCCTTACCCTCAGACTAACTTGGTGGTCGCACCCAACTTTTCACCGAGCGCGACAAGTTCATCGTACAATTTCGACGGAAGCGGAATGCCTTCATTTTGTCGCTTGACCGCACTGCGATGTTCGATTTCGCCGGGCAAGAACATTTCGCCCTTGTCATCCAGCATCGGCGAGGTCTTGATGCGATTGTAAAACGCGGTCATGCGCGCTTGCATTTCGTCCTTGCCAATAATCGCCGCCGCATTAATCGCGATCATGAAATGGCCGGTCAAACTCGGATCATTCGGTTGCGTGTACATCCCTTTCATCTGATCGCCGAATACGCCGCCTGTGATCAAGCCCGACAAAATATCCACGACGTACGAGAGACCCAGCCCCTTGTATCCGCCCATCGGCAACAAGAATCCGGCAAAACCAATCGTTGGATCATCCGTGGGACGACCTTCTTTGTCGGTCGCCCAATCGAGTGGAATCTTTTGTCCTTTTTTCGCGGCGAGCAAAAGTTTGCCGCCCGCAACCGCCGACATGGACATGTCGAGCACGAATGGAAATTCGCCGTACGTCGGAATTGCAATTGCGAGGGGATTGTTGCCGGTGATGGGTTTCTTGCCGCCCGGCGCAACGACATTCGGCACGACATTCGTCATCGAAATGCCGATCATGCCACGCTCTGCCGCGAGGCGCGCGTACAATGCCGCCGCGCCAAAGTGATTGCTCTTGATGACGCCCACTGCCGCAATGTTGAATTTTTCCGCGAGTTCAATCGCGCGATTCATCGCCGTGCGACCGACGACGAAACCCAGCCCGTCATCGCCATCCAGCACTTCGAGCGCGAATCCGCCGCGCACAGTTTTAATTTGCGGTTGCGGATTCACCGCGCGCTTTTGCAAACGTTCGATGTAAATCGCCGCGCGCAAAACGCCGTGTGAATCAATGCCCCACAAATTCGTCAACACGAACGCGTGCGCCGAGTACGCCGCGTCATCGTGTGGCATCCCAGCCTGTTCAAACAGATCGGTTAAAAATTTTTCGAGTTGTTCAGGTCGAACCAAGACCTCATTCTCAGCCATGCCTTTACCTCTGCTTCGTTTGTAGTTGATTCAATTCATCTCGCGACAGAATCACATCCACCGCCGCAACGCTATCACGCAGTTGCTCGATCGTACGCGGACCGACGACGGGAAGCGTGACAAACGGTTGCGACATCAAATAACTTAACGCGAGTGCGTTAATCGAGACCTGGTGTTTCGCGGCGAGCGATTTGACCGTGGGCAACAATTGCGCGTTCGTTTCGCTGTAATAGCCGCGCCGATTTTTATCGGTCATTCCCGTCATGCCCAGCCGATCCAATTTTTCAAAGAACCCTTGCGCCTGCGCCGAGTACGCAATCACCGCCATCCCAGTTTCGGAATGCCATGCGTAATCCTGCGCGCCAAACACGACAAGCCGTTCTGGGTCAGAGAGTGCTTCGCGATTCGGGACGGCCAAACTCCACTGCGGTTGATTCGCGACAAAGCCGCACAAGCCGTGCGTGCGCGCGTACTCGTTCGCTTCACGGATGCGCGGTGCGCGCCAGTTTGAGCATCCAACGTACTTGACCTTGCCGGTTTCGAGCACACGATTCATCGCGTCCACGATTTCGCCGACCGGCAATCCGGGGTCGTCGCGATGAAGCCAGAGCAAATCCACGTAATCGGTCTGCAAAAATTCGCGACTCTCTGCCAAATCGTCGAGCAATTCTTGCGTCGAGAGACGCGAAATGTGCGGCGTCTTTAAATTTGGATGCCCGACCTTGGTCGCAAGTACAACTTGCGCACGGCAGTTTCGCTTATGTAACCAGTCGCCAATCGTTTTTTCGCTCGCGCTGTGCGGCGCACCCGGAATCCAATCGGCGTAAATGTGCGCCGTGTCAATGAATGTGCCACCCAACTCGACATATGCATCAAGTAAGGCGAATGAATCATCGCGATTCATCAGCGAACCGAAGCGATTTGTGCCAAGCGAGATTGTCGACGGATTCAGCGTCGTACCTGGGATGTTGACGTATCTCATTTGTTCAAATCCATCCCAGCCATGGACTCGAACAATTTCACAATGCCGATGAAATCGAGACCGCCTTCGCCGTTTGCTTGCATCACACGAAACAACTCACGTGCGAGCGATGTAATCGGCATCGGCAGATTCATTTCTTTGGCGGCGGCGAGAGCCAGGTCAATGTCTTTGGCGACAACGTCCACCGTAGATTGCGGTGCGGTGTAATTGCGTTCTTGCAACAGCGGCGCTTTGTAATTCATCAACGGCGAACTCAACGCGCTGTGATTGATGACCTCGATGATTTGTCCCCAATCCGTACCGCCACGTTCGCCGAACGTGAACGCCTCGCCCACCATCGCCGCCGTGACACCGACCATGATGCTGTGTACCAATTTCAAGTAAATCGCTTGCTCGGCATCGCCGACGTAATACATTTGCTGGCCGAGTGCCGAAAAAACCGGCAAACATTTTTCGTACGCGTCTTGGGGTCCTGATGCAAAAATCGTCAGCGTGCCTTCAGTCGCGGGCTTGATGCTTCCCGAGACTTTGGCGCGCAAGTACGCGATACCTTTTGATTGAGCGACCTGGGCAACCTTGGCAGACGCCATCGGCGAGACCGTGCTCATGTCTGCGTAAATCGCGCCACGCGATGCGCCATTCAATATTCCATCGTCCGCGAGCGCGACCTGCTCAAGCACCTTGTCATCGAGAATCATCG
>CAZPIR010000332.1:0-4886 GCA_964586085.1 uncultured Anaerolineaceae bacterium
CAACTGACGTGCCAAATCATATACCTGGAGATATTAATGTATTTTTCCAAAGTGAAAATGGCATGCTTGGTATTGGGCCTTTTCCAACCCCGGAAGAGGTAGATGCTGATTTAATTAATGCAGGCAAACAAACAATTACAGGAAAGCGAGACACGTTTTCGAGAGGTGCTGGAAAATTCACTCGACGCATCGTACAAACGCAATTTGCGAACCAACTCGTACGCGTATCTTAGCCCGGTCTTTGCGAACATCACCGGCTATACTCCGGAGGAGATGAAGAGCTTATCCATCGAAACCGTCTTGAGTTTGATGCATCCCGACGATATACCGGAAGTCAATCGTGTGATTGCCAAATCTATGGCTGGCACACCCGGCATGGCGTTTCAATTGACCTATCGCTTTAAATGCAAAGATGGACAGTATCGTTGGTTGCTGGATCGGTTTGCCCTTTTGTACGGCACAGATGGGCAACCGTTGGCGCGCATTGGGAGCGTCAGCGACATCACCGAACGCAAACAAAGCGAAGAAGCATTACGTGAAAGTGAAGCAAAATATCGTCTGCTGTTTGAAAATATGCAGGAAGGGTTTTCGCTCAACGAGATCATTACTGACAAGAACGGCAACACGATTGATTTTCGTTTTCTCGATGCGAATGCCGCGTATGAACGACACACCGGTTTGAGTCCCCAAAAGATAATCGGCAAAACGATGCGAGAAATTTTACCGCACGCGGATCCGCGCCAGATCGAAAATTATGGCAAGGTCGCGTTGACTGGCGAGCCGCTGACTTTTGAATATTATTCGAAAACATTCAACCGCCATTTCCACGTGCGCGCTTTTTGTCCACAACCTGGACGCTTTGCAAGCATCTTTGAAGACATCACCGCACGCAAACAAATCGAGCAAGCGTTACAGACCAGTCAAGCCAATTTGTTATCCCTGATCGAGAACACCGATGCGCGAATCTGGTCCGTTGACGCAGAGAGCCGACTCATTGTGGGCAATTCCGTCTTTCACAAATTTGTCCAAGAGGCACGCGGCAAACGCTTTGAAAAGGGCGACTGTGTTTTGGACGACGGTTTTCCTCCCGATGTTCTAGACCAATGGCGTAGTTATTACGCCCGCGCCTTGGGCGGCGAAACCTTTCGCGTTGAAACCCAAACGCGTTTTGCCAATCCACCCCGTACCATCGAGTATCGTTTTTATCCGATGAAAACACCGGCTGGGCAAGTCATCGGCGCAACCGTCTATGAACACGATATTACCGAGCGCAAGCAGGCGGAAGAAGAATTGCAGGAGAGCGAAACCAAGTTCCGCGCCATCATCGAACAATCCAGCGAAGGCATTCTGCTGATTGATGAGCAGGGCTATATCATCGAATGGAATCGCGCACAGGAACAGATTACGGGCATTTTGCGAACTACGGCGGTGGGATCACTGTTTTGGGAAATTCAACCCTCATTGGTTATGCCATCACACCGCTCTCACTTCACGACAGAATATTTCAAACAAAGCATCCGCAAAATACTAGACACTGGGTGTTTGCCTCAATTCAATCGAACAATCGAAATGCCTATTGTGACCTCGTCAGGCGAAACAAAAATCATATCACCAAACGTCTTTCCAATCAAAACAAACCTGGGTTATCGCATGGGCATCATCATCCACGACATTACCGAGCGCAAGCAAATCGAGCAAGACTTGAAAGACCAACGCGACTTTGTTACCCAGGTCATTAACGCGATGGGACAAGGCTTGACCGTGACCGATGCAAACCAGCGTTTTGTGCTCGTCAATCCCACCTATGCCAAACTGTTCGGTTACCAGCCAGAGGATTTAATCGGCAAACAGACTACCGATGTCACGGCAATTGCAGACCATGTTTCACTCAACGATGCCCGCACCGCACGTCGGCGTGGTGAAACCACAACCTACGAAAGCCATCTCGTTCGCGCCGACGGCACAATTGCGCCAGTCCTGGTCACTGGCGCACCGCGTTGGGTGGAGGGTAAGGTCGCCGGCACCATCGCCGTCATCACCGACCTCAGCGAAATCAAACACGCGGAAGAAAATTTGCGTGACGCCAATCTGCAACTCAAAAAACAAAACGACGAGTTACAGGTGCTTCAACTGCAACTGCGCGAGCAAGCCACCCGCGACCCTCTCACCCAGTTGTTCAACCGGCGTTACCTCAACGAAACCTTGCCCCGGGAAATCGCGCGCGAGTCACGCCAAAATCAAAGCCTGGGTGTTTTGATGATTGACCTGGACCATTTTAAAAATCTCAACGACACGTACGGTCACACGATTGGCGACGAAGCATTGCAAAACGTCGCGCACCGGTTAGTCCGGCAACTCCGCGCTAGCGACATTGTCTGCCGTTATGGCGGCGAAGAAATTTTGTGTTTGTTGCCGGACACAACCCTGGACGATACGCTCGTCCGCGCCGAGCAATTGCGCGCGCATATCGCTCAAGCGGTGATTGTGCCCAGCAACCCGGATGTGCGCGTCACCGTTTCGATTGGCGTCGCCCTGTTTCCGGCGCACGGCACGAACATGATTGACCTGCTCAAAGCGGCGGACACGGCAATGTACCAAGCCAAAACCGACGGACGGAATTGCGTGCACCTCGCACAAACCAACCTCTAAAAAAATAGCGTAGAAGCGTTGCATGCAACGTCTCTACAAATTAACGTCTGTAAACACACAAACGCCCTCGCGACATTGCGAGGGCGTTTGGCACATTGAGCACAAAATTTATTCTTCGAGCGTCGTCACGTCGCCTTCGGGCAAACCTTGCGCGCGCGCCTTGAGCACGCGCCGCATAATCTTGCCGGAGCGCGTCTTGGGTAACTTGTCCACAAAGCTGACCTGCTCTGGTTTGGCAATCGGACCCAGGTGCGTGCCAACATGTTGACGCAATGTATCCGCCAATTCGGGCGAGGGATTTTGTCCCGTGCGCAAAATGACGTACGTGTAAATCGCTTGCCCCTTGACCTCGTGCGGCAAGCCGATTGCCGCGGCTTCGGCAACGGCAGGATGACTGACTAGCGCGCTTTCGATTTCCGCCGTGCCCAAACGATAACCGGACACCTTGATCACATCGTCCACACGCCCGATGATCCAGAAATATCCATCGCTATCGCGTTTCGCCGAATCACCGGTCGTGTACACGCCGGGATATTTCGACCAGTACTGTTTGACATAGCGATCCGGGTCTTTGTAGATCGTGCGAAGCATCGCGGGCCATGGTTTCTTGAGAATGAGATACCCTTCCTCATTGTCCTTGACCGGGTTGCCCTGCTCGTCCACGATTTGCGCTTCTTGTCCAAAGTACGGTCGTGTGCCACTGCCGGGTTTGAGCGGCACCGTCGGCGTCGGCGTAATCATAAACATACCGGTTTCGGTTTGCCACCAGGTGTCCATGATCGGACATTTTTCTTTGCCGATGACACGATGATACCACTTCCACGCTTCGGGATTGATCGGCTCGCCCACCGAACCAAGCAAACGCAACGAGGAGAGGTCGTGGCGATTGGGCCACGATTCGCCGAAACGCATCAAGCCACGAATCGCGGTTGGCGCGCAGTACAAAACCGAGATGCCATACTTTTCGATGAGCGACCACCAACGATTCGGGTACGGGTACGTCGGCGCGCCTTCATACATGAACGAGGTCGCCCCGGCGAGCAAGGGACCGTAAACGATGTACGAGTGACCGGTCACCCAACCTGGGTCGGCGGCACACCACCAACGATCTTCGTCGCGCAGATCGAACACGTTGCGAAGCGTGCTGTGCACGCCAACCATGTAACCACCATGCACGTGTTGAATCGCTTTCGGTTTGCCGGTCGTGCCGGAGGTGTACAAAATATAGAGCGGGTCTTCGGCGTCCATCACTTCAGTTGGGCATTTGCCGCTGGCGATGGGCAGTTTCATCAGGTCGTGGTACCAATAATCGCGCCCCGATTCCATCCGCACTTCTTGCCCGGTGCGTTTGACCGTGATGACGGTTTCGACCGTTGGGCATTTTTTCACCGCGTCGTCCATCGTGTTTTTCAACGGAACGATTTTACCATTCATCCAGCCGCCATCGGCAGTGATGCACACGCGCGATTCAGAATCTTCGATGCGTCCTTGCAGAGCATCCACCGAAAAGCCGCCGTAGACAACCGAGTGGACGCCGCCGACCTTTGCCGTCGCCAACATCGCAATCACAATTTCGGGAATGCGCGGCATGTAAATCGTAACACGGTCGCCTTTTTTCACACCCATCGCCTTGAGCACATTCGCAAATTGGTTCACTTCGCGATTGAGCGCATAGTACGAGTACGTCCGCACATCGCCCGGCTCGCCAACCCAGACCAGCGCGAGTTTATTCCGCACCCAGGATTTTTGGTAGCGGTCGAGACAGTTGTGAATGATGTTAGTCTTGCCGCCGACAAACCATTTAAAGAAGGGTTTGTTGCTGTCGTCCAACACCTTGTCCCACTTTTGATACCATTCGAGTTGTTCGGCTTCTTTTGCCCAGAACCCCTCCAGGTCGTCCGCCGCGAATTTGGCAATCGCGTCCCAGTCCTTGACGCGCGCATTCGCGACCACTTCGGCAGATGGATAAAAAATTTCGCCTTCCATTACGTTTGCTCCTCCCTTGGATTTGGTAATTTGAAATTGGAAATTACTAACTTTTCTTCAACAGATACGCCAACACTGGCGGCGTCAGTAACGTGCTGATAATCACAACAATCACAATGATCGAAAATACCTGGTCGTTGACCACGCCGAGCGCCTTGCCGCTCGCCGCAAAAATCAAACCGACCTCACCACGCGGAATCATCCCCACGCCAACGACCCACTTGTTGACCTTGCTGGCAACCAGCCCCGCC
>CAZPIR010000333.1:0-4871 GCA_964586085.1 uncultured Anaerolineaceae bacterium
CGAAACGGCGGGCGCGTGAACGAGCGGCGTGTCGCCTTCGCCGAGTGACAGCGCAGGCGAGTTTGGTGTGACTGGAAGATAATTGCGATAAGTGGTAAGTAGACCTTTCATGATGAACCAATGTGCCAATTTTCCAATTTGCCAATGAACCAATTGATTTGCAAATTCAGCACGTTGGCTAATTGTTCAATTGGACATTGGTTCATTGCCTAATTGGCTCATTGATTTGTTCCTTTCATAGTATTTTTGATAATCGTGTTGATAATGCGAACGAGTTCATCACTCTCTTTGAGCAAGTTTTGAATTTCTTCATCGGCGAGCAGAGCCGCTTCGATTATAATCCTGAGCCAGTAACGTGTTTCTTGCGCTTCTTTCAGGGCGATGCTTAATTTGTGGACGAAATCCTTTTTGGATTCTCCCGCATCGGCTTCTTCAACATTTGCGCCGATGCTCGTGCCGGAGCGAATAATCTGCTTTGCCAGTTCAAACCCAGCCGCCGTGCGCGGCAGACGATTCGACATTTGGACAATCTGCACGCCAAACCGAAACGTCCGATCTCGAATGTCTTGCCCTTTGCTTGACCGCATTGCTCTCCCCTTTGTCCATTGGGAATTGGCTCATTGGCTCATTGGCACATTGCCCAATTGACTCATTTGAGATATTGCGGGTCTACCGGCACTTTCATCGCCGTTGACAGTGAGTTGGTTTCGCTTGCCATGCCTATCACCGCGAGCAATTCCTGGTATTGCGCTGGCGTCATTCCTTTCGCAAACGCGTTCGCCGTGTGCGAGTGAATGCAGTAATCGCAATTGTTTGCGACCGAAACGGCGACGTAGATCATTTCTTTCGTCAGCGCATCGAGCGCGCCAGGTTGCATCACCTGTTTCAAATCGTCCCAGGTGCGCTTGAGCGTTGTCGGGTGATTGGCGAGCGCCTTCCAAAAATTGTTCACATCCTTGATGTTGCGCGTGCGCTTGATGTCGTCGAACACCGCGCGCACCTCGTCCGACGCATTCTCGTACTCGATGAGTGAAACGGTTGCCATTGCTTCCTCCCCTATTCCTCTGACTTGGATAATTTGATTGTCACATCGGTTGGCAAGGCAAGCCCGGCTTCGACCTCGACCGCTTTGATGATGCCGACCGGCACGGGGCACGCGGCATGCGTGCAAAACTGCGCGCCCTTTTGCAGAGTTGCCGGCATCGCGCGGCGGAACGAAATTTCCTGGTACGGATTGACCTGTTTCAACTCTGCCGCGAGTTTCTGGATTGCCGGACACTCACTGGCAATGGCAAGGTTGCACACCGCGCCATCCATCGTCGCTTCGACGGTTGCCGTAAAACCACAGTTGCCGGGAAAAATTTCTGCTTTAGCCAAAATGACCTCGCTCGTATAAAATTTCAGGTTCGTTTGTAGGTTTTCGAGCGCGCGTGGGTTGCCTCGTTGCGAATGCGCCACTCGTGCGGAGTAAAGCCGGATTCGATCAGCGCTTGAAACACCGATGCCTGATTCGATGATTTCAATTCGAGTGTATCTGTGCCGGTTAGAAACGGGTACGCTAGAGTGAACCCGCCCAGCTTGGCAAAAAACACATTGCCGACCTGATTGGTTTCGTTGGGCAAATAGATTGCGCCCTGCAGGATTTCGTTTTCACTGCGCACCGGCGTTCGCGCACCGACCATTTGCGCGCGAAACATTGCGCCCGCGCCATCGTCAAATCGGATGGATGCCGGGAGACGCGGATCAATTTCAGTTTTGCCCCACGTGTATGGCGTTTGAAAAAATGCACGCTCGGCAAACGCGAGCATTCGCGACGAATTGAACGCCTGAATGAGATACGCGGCGTCCGCCGAGTTGCCTTGTGCGTGATCGCAGGTCGCAATCGAAATGACCAACTCGCGCGAGGGCAAGCCGCTCCATTTGAATTGCGTCGCGCTGATCAAGATTTGCGCTCGGTCATTTGTGTTGAACGGAAACAGGTTTTCGTGTTTCAAACGCGCGCGCCAAAAATCCAAGTTGGCTGTGCCCAGCAAAATTGTTTCCTTGACGTTCGCGACGGTGGTAATGTACGCGGGCTGAAAATTTCCACTCATTAGATCACCTTGTCATTTTTCCCCGCGAGTTGCCGGAACAATTCCGTTTGCCCAACGTGATAGGTTTCGTGAAAGTACAAAAAGAACACGCGTTGTCCCAGGGTCATCGTGCGATTGTTGCCGACCGTGATCTCACGCGCCCACGCCGCATCGTCCATCTCGGCAAGCGCAGATGCGAGCGATGCTTGCGAACGTTCGAGCCATGTCAAAATTTCATCGAGCGGCAAGGTGGTTGGCTCGGTTTCCTTTATCGGCGCGGAGCCGCGTTCGTAACGCGCGCGCGCCTCGCCGAGTGTTGGCGCGTGTCCGAGCAAATCGAGAATGCGGTCGCGGTTTTCGGCGATATGACCCAGCACCCAGTTCAAACAGTTGCCGCCGAAGGGCGGCTGGATCAAACTGTCGGCGTGCGTCAAATCTTTCGTTTGCATTTTAATCACGCTCAGGTTGCGCGCGAATGCTTCGTTCAAATCCTGGGTGCTGATCATCTTCCCCTCCACTATGTCAAAGGTAGAGCAATCGAGAACGTACTGCCGCGTCCCTTGCCTTCGCTCTGGGCTTGGACACGCCCGTTGTGCATTTCGACAATTGCTTTCACAATGGCTAACCCCAAACCGGTCCCGCCGGTTTCGCGGCGGCGCGATTTGTCGCCGCGATAAAATCGCTCGAACACTATCCCCAGTTGCGCCGGTTCCAAGCCCTCGCCGGAATCTTGCACGGCGAGATGCAATTCGCGATTGACGACAGAGCCGCGCACACCAATTTCGCCGTCGGCGGGGGTATGTTGTAACGCATTGGCGAGCAAGTTAAACAACACCTGGCGAATGCGAAGTGGGTCGAGTACGCACACGGGCAACGTGTCCACGTGTTCAGTTAAACGCACATTTTTTTCGGCGGCAAGTGGACCCAGAGCTTGGAGCGTTTCGGTAACGAGCGCGTTCACATCGGTCGGCTGTTTTTCCAATTTGAGTTGGTGCGCTTCGGCGAGCGCCAACTCGCGCAGATCGTTGACCAGCCGGATGAGATGCCGCGTCTGACCGTACAAATTGGCAATCTCAGTTTCGTCGAGTGCGTAGACGCGGTCAAGCGCGGCACGCAGATTGCCCTCGAGCACGGTCAACGGCGTCCGCAATTCGTGCGACACGTCCGCCATCAAATTCGCGCGCAGAGTATCGGCGTGTTGCAAATCGCTCGCCATTCGATTGAACGTCTCGGCGAGTTCGATCATTTCCTGACTGCCGTGTGCTTGCACGCGCGCGTTCAAATCGCCTTGCCCGATGCGATGCGCCGCGTGCGCCAGGTCGCGGATGGGCGCGCTCACAATGCGTCCGATGACCAGCCCGCCGCCGAGGCCGACCACAAGCGAGAGAATCATAAAATCAATCAAGCGGCGCGCGATTTCCGAGTGCGGCACTTGCTCGTGCGGCGGCGCGTTGCCCCAATCGGGCGGGTCGGGTTCCGTCACAATCGCGAGAAACTGCAAAAAAAAGACCAGGAACAAAACTCCGGCAATCATCAACCCGAGACGTACCCACAGGCGATTCATTACGGCGCTCCTTCAAGCCGATAGCCCACGCCGTATACCGTTTGAATATACGTCGGCTCGTCCGGGTTCGGTTCGAGCTTGCGGCGCAAATTGCGAATGTGCGTGTCGAGCGCGCGCCCCATTCCTTCGTACGCATAGCCCACCGCTTTTTCGAGCAAGTCATCGCGCGTGAGCGTATACCCAGGATTTTCCATCAACGCTTGGAGCAAATTAAATTCCGTGCGCGTCAACTCGATGGCTTGCCCGTCCACCGCCAAGGTATGTTGGTCGAGATCCAAACGCAGTGCGCCATTGATTAAAACGCGTGGCGTCGCGCCCGGCAGTTGATCGAGCTTGGTGCGGCGCAGTAAGGCGTTCACCCGCGCCACCACCTCGCGCGCATTGAAGGGCTTGGTGATGTAATCGTCCGCGCCGAGTTCCAAGCCCACGATCTTGTCGGTGTCCTCGATGCGCGCCGTCAGCATAATGATCGGTGTCGCGGCGAGAGATGTGTCAGCGCGCACCGTGCGCGTTACATCCCAGCCATCGCGCCCCGGCATCATCACATCGAGCACCATCAAATCGGGACGCTCGCGCCGCAAGGTGTGCAATGCCGCTTCGCCATCAGAGGCAACGAGCACTTGATAACCGGCTTGCTCCAAGTATCCGCGCAGAACTTTGAGGATGGATTTGTCATCATCCACGACCAGGATTCGCTGTGGCATTTTGTTGCTCCCCCAATAAATTCAACGTACGCGCCTCAGCATAGCACACGATTCTCAAGAAAATGTCAAGGGATTTCTCCAGAATCATTTGAGAGCATCTTGACAATTCCTTGAGATTGTTCGGCTAGAATCGGCGCATCGAACGAAATTAAATTCAAGGAGTTGCAAAATGTCTGTCGCTCGTCTCACCCTCATCGTCGCGAGTTTACTCGTGCTGAGTTTGACCCTGGGTTGTGCCGCCACGCCAACCGCTGTTCCGCTGACCCAGGTTCCCGCCGCGCCGACGGTTGCCGCTGGCGCGCTTCCGCCAATGGGAGCCGGTGCGCCGCCGGCGTCCAAAGCCCTGGTCTCGGTTGCGCCCATCGCCAAAGACCTCGCGTATGCGTCCGTCTCGAACGCGCAGAAACTCGATTTGTATGTGCCGCAAGGCGCGGGACCATTCCCGCTCATCATCGCCGTACACGGCGGCGGTTTTATGATGGGTGACAAGGCGGATGGCACGGGTTTGGCAAATGGCGATGCGTTGTTGAA
>CAZPIR010000334.1:0-4863 GCA_964586085.1 uncultured Anaerolineaceae bacterium
GATGCAATTCGTTCCCGATTACGCCCATCACGCTGTTCAGCACAATGTTGCCGACCTCGGTCAATGTGCCCGCGCGAATCTCATCCATGTCGAGCGATTGCAGGTCATCCTCGGTGAGCATGATGACGAGCTTTGCCGCGCTATCCGTTGGAAAAATTAGCGACGCGCTCCCCGTGAACGGTCCCTTGAAACCGACGCGCACCGCCGAAAAAATTTGCTTGCGAAATTTGGTGATGCGCGATTCCAACTCGGCTTGGGACAAAATTTCGATAACGGGCAATCGCAGTGTGACGTGCGAGCGAAGCATGGCATTCAACACGCCCGCCGCCTGACCCACGCCAATGTTCACCATTTCTTGCAAAGCATCCATTTGTGTCGCGGTGAGGTTCATGGCGCGCCCTCTTTTCGCTGGTTTGCCAATGTTGTGGTAACCAGGGCGAGTAACATTTCTGGATCGAATGGTTTGTTAATGAACTCGATGGCGCCGAGCGTCAGGCATTGCTCGCGCGTGGTCGCTTGAATGTCAGCCGTCAACACAATGACCGGCAATTTCAATTGTTTGCTCTGCCACTCTTGCAAAACTTCAACGCCGTTCATTTCCGGCATCAGCAAATCGAGCAAGACCAAATCGGGATTGCTGGTCGCGGCAGTCAACACGCCTTCGCGTCCGTTTGCCGATTGAATCACCAAATGACCGCCGGCTTCGAGAACTTTGGTGATTTTCGTCCGTTGATAAATCGAATCCTCGATGACGAGAATGCGAGCCATTGTCCATCCCCCTTGGACAAATTTTGACGTTTACCTAGATTTTGTTAAAGGGGTTTTACCTGACCTAGTGTATACCGATGGTGCGCCCAGATGGCTTTGATTTGCCAGGGCAGGGGCGCGTGTTCGATAAACGTATAACGATCAATCATGGCTTTTAATTCGGGACGACGACCTAGATAATAATCCATCGTGCTCCAGTTCCAACCGGAACCGGTAAATTGCGCATCCAGCTTTTTCGATTTGATGCCAAGTCGGCGCAAGACCTGGGACGCCGGCATCACCGTGTCGGGCCAAGGCGGAACATCGAGTACGCCTTCGTCAATAAATTTCACTTGCGCGTCGCGCAACACATTTTTGATGCGGTGAATATCTGCCCATGACTCGTCCACGTAATTTACAAAATCGCGTTCGAGCACATACTTGCGTAGCAAGTACCCAACCTGGACCCGATTCGGCATGGCGACGAAAACCAACTTGCGCGACACGCGCGCGAGTTCGCGCAACAACGCTTCGGCGTTTGGCAAGTACCACAGCCCCGCCCATTCCCAGGTCAGGTCGAATGTGCCATCATCAAAGGGCAAGCGCGCAAAATCGGTGTGATGCACAAACGTCGCGCGCAAATTCAGTTCGCCCCAGATGCGTTCGACGCCGGCGAGTCGGTCGGCGTTTTCATCCACGAGCGTGACCGTGCATCTGCGTTGCGCGAGCCGCACGCTGTTGATGCCGCTCACGCCCGCCATGCCAAAAATTGGCGCTTCGAGCACGGAGCGAATGTTGTGCTGGCTGACGATGCGGTCGAGATAATCGTTGAGGACGAGTCGTTCGTAGACAAGTCCCAGCCCTTCGTTGTAATCGGTGAGATACTTTTTCCAGCGCGAAGGGTCGAGAGGCTCAAGGTTTCTAGTCATCGCAAAAGAGTTTACTCGATTTTGAATCGTTTGTCGAATTGATTTGGCTAATTCGCTTTAACGTCGTCCAGTGTCACGCCGATAAAGGACAGGATGATGTCGGGGGGCCACTGACGATGATCATTGAACGCGGCGCGCGCATCGGTCAACGCGCGAATTTTTTCGGCGCGGTGCATCGTGAAGCGCCCGGGTTCTTTTTGCTCCATTAATCGTTCGATAATGCCGGCATTCGTGCCGTCGCTGTTCGCAAAGCCGTCTTTGATGTACTCGCGCAGGTACTGTTTGTACAGTTTGTGGTCGAGCATGGTTCCTCCCAGGTTAGGAACGATTTTTCATTTGTTCGCAAAAATACCGATGAAAGCGCGAATCGGTTGTCAGTTCGGGATGAAAGGACGTGGCAAGCAGGTTGCCTTGCCGCGCCGCAACAATCGTGCCGTCGTCCAATTTCGCCAGCACCTCGACGTTTTTGCCGACGCTTGCCATCAAGGGCGCGCGAATAAAAATCGTGTGAAACGGACGATGCGGATCGCCGTTGTTGGCGACGCTCGCGAGCGCAGGAACATCCAGGTCGGCTTCAAAGCTATCTGTTTGGCGACCGAACGCGTTGCGCTTGACCGTGACATCCATCACGCCGACGAGCGGCTGACGCATGCCGACATCCTTGGCGAGAAAGATCATGCCCGCGCACGTGCCCCAGACCGGCTTGCCCGCGTTGCACATTTCGCGAATCGGTTCGATCAAACCGTACTCAACCGCGAGCTTGCCAATCGTCGTGCTTTCGCCGCCGGGAATAATCAAGCCATCCAGGTCGCGCAATTCTTCGGGCTTGCGAATTTCCACCGCGTCCACGTTGAGCGCGCGTAAAATTTTGATGTGTTCGATGAACGCGCCTTGTAGCGCGAGTACTCCGATTTTCATAAGTGTTTCAGATTTCACGGTTCCAGGTTTCAAGTTAAACAACCTGAAACCTGAAACCTTAAACTCAATTTACCAGCCACGCACCGCGAGTTGTTCTTTTTCCGGGATTGCGCGTACCGCGATGCCGGACATCGGTTCGCCGAGACCGCGCGACACCTTGGCGATAATGTCTGGGTCGTTGTAATGCGTCGTCGCTTCGACAATCGCTTTGGCGCGTTTTGCTGGGTCGCCGGACTTGAAAATGCCCGAGCCAACGAACACCCCGTCCACGCCGAGTTGCATCATCAACGCCGCGTCGGCCGGTGTCGCAATGCCGCCTGCCGCAAAATTCACGACGGGCAAGCGACCCAGCTTTGCCGTTTCGATCAACAGCTCGTACGGCGCGCCCAGTTCTTTGGCGACGTGCATCAACTCTTCGGGACGCATGTTTTGAATGCGGCGAATTTCGCCGAGTACGGTGCGCGCGTGTCGCACGGCTTCGACGACATCACCAGTCCCAGCTTCGCCTTTCGTGCGCATCATCGCCGCGCCTTCGCCGATGCGACGCAGTGCTTCACCCAGGTTGCGGCATCCGCACACGAACGGCACGGTGAAATTGTGCTTGTCAATGTGATGCTCTTCGTCGGCGGGCGTGAGCACTTCGCTCTCGTCAATGTAATCCACACCCAACGCTTGCAAAACTTGGGCTTCGACAAAATGTCCGATGCGCGCTTTTGCCATCACAGGAATCGAAACGGCTTCTTCGATTTCGATGATCTTGGTCGGGTCGGACATGCGCGCGACGCCGCCATCGCGACGAATGTCGGAGGGCACGCGTTCGAGTGCCATCACCGCGCACGCGCCGGCTTGTTCCGCGATTTTCGCTTGCTCGGCGTCAGTCACGTCCATAATCACGCCGCCTTTGAGCATTTGCGCTAGTCCAACCTTGACTGCCCAGGTTCCGGTTTGTTTCTCTGCCATTTGTACCTCCATTAATTTTGAATTCGTTTGAATAGATTGATGGGCGGTTGTTTTGAAAGGGCGCCGTGTATGGCGCCCGTACTGGTCAACCGTACACAAAAACTCGCGCGCCAGATCGTGCGGACGCGCGAAAAACTGGGTTGACGTGTCACATCAATCGTGAGCGCACTGCGATTCTATGCCAAAAGCGAGCGAGTGTCAAGAAAATTGGTGTTAAAGAAAATAGGGGCGCACCGCCGTGCGCCCCTGTAAAAAATTCTAGGTTGTCGGTGTTACCTTGGCTTTTTTGCGTCGCCGGATGATCGAGCGGATGATGAGCACGAACACAACGAATGGCAAAGCGAGCACGATGCCGAGCGGCAAGACCAAAAGCACGAGCGTAATCGTCAAATCGGCGAGACCTTGTAATGCCTGGATGAGTGTGCGTAACGCTTGCGCCGCCGTGCGATTTGGCGCCCAAGTATCCGGGTCGAGCACCTGCACTTCTTGCTTGGGCGTCAACTGAATCGTCACGGTTGCGAGCGTGCTTGTTTTGCTGAGTACATTGATCTGTCCCTTGATGCGTTCGATCTGTCCGCGAATTTCGGTGAGCCGATTATAGACCGCGAGAATCTCTTCGGCTTTGCCGGTGCGTTCGCGCACCGTTTCGAGCAATTTACGCAATTCGGTTTCGGTTGCTTCGAGATTTTTCAACTGGGCGTTCAAATCGCTGTACTGATCGGTCACATCGTTCGCGTTCGAATTTTCACTCAACACTTTGAGACCGACGGCTTTGATTTGTTTGAGCGCATCAGCCAATCCCGTGGCAGGTACGCGCACGCTGATCGAGCCGCGCAACAATCCCTTCGAGTCGCGGGTGAGATTCGTCGTCGCAATGTATCCTTGTTGTTGTGTGACGAGCGCGGTAATGTCGGCGACGGCTTTTTCCGTGTCTTGCACTTCCAAGCCGAGTTGTACCGTGTAGACGATCATCCGGTCGGCGGTGGCAGATTTGGAGGTTTGCACGCCGGTCGTTTGGTCGGTGGTCGTGGTGCCGCCGGTGGCAGGGGCGGGCTGGACCTGGCGTGGCGCGGCGGGAGCGACGGGAGCCACTTCGCTCAAGGTCGTTGTGCGGGAATTAGTGGATGTGGAACATCCGTTGACAGCGAGTGCGGCAATCAACAAAATCAAAATCATCAATGTGCGTTTCATCGCAAACTCCTTTGGTGTGATATTCTCTTTGATTGTTAGACGTGCGTGGCGCGCGAATCGTTCCACGCAATCACCGATGACACTGCTTAGACGAGCTAGGTTTCTTGGTTCACCTGCA
>CAZPIR010000335.1:0-4859 GCA_964586085.1 uncultured Anaerolineaceae bacterium
CAATTCGATGTAATCGTGCGTGTGCCACGCCGGACCGCATTTGGGTTGCGCCGTGAACATGCCGATTTGGAATTTATGCTCGCCCGTGAGCGACGGCTTGATATTCGGGTTTTCGCTCGCGGTGTCACCGATGATCGCATAGTTGACGCGTTGATGACGCGGCAAAACACTATCAATAAACATCAGCGGAATCGGGCGTTTCTTGGCATCCTTGAAACGCACGACGCGCTTGAGCATTTCTTCGTTCGTTAATTTTGGGTGATCCATTTATCCCTCCATGAGATAAAATTATTGTTCCACGTTTGTGGAAAATTTTTGTGCTATGAAATTTTATACGAGCGCTTTGGCGCGACTCGAAGCCGACGAGGCATCGGGCGCAAACACATTCGCGCCAATTTGTTTGGCGAAATTCTCTGTGACCGGCGCGCCGCCCACCAAGATCGTCACCTGTTCGCGCAAGCCGGCGGCGATGATCGCTTCAATCGTCTTGCTCATCATCGGCATCGTCGTCGTGAGGAGTGCGCTCATGCCAACGAAGCGCGGCTGATGTTGTTTGATCGCGTTGACGAATTTTTCCGGCGCGACATCCACGCCCAGGTCAATCACCTCAAAGCCCGCGCCTTCGAGCATCATCGCGACCAGGTTTTTGCCAATGTCATGTAAATCGCCCTTGACCGTGCCGACAACAATTTTCGCAATCGGCTTGATGTCAGCGGCGACGAGATGCGGTTTGAGTTCTTTCAACCCGGCTTGCATCGCACGCGCGGCGATGAGCATTTCGGGCACATAGTACTCGCCGCATTCAAATTTCTGCCCCACATCCGCCATCGCGGCGATCATACCCTCGTTCAAAATTTTGCCGGGATCATTCTTGGCGGCAATTGCCGCTTTGACGGCGGCAACACAACCTGGCGCATTGCCATCGACCACACTGTTGTAAATCTCTTCAAACATGTTCACCTCAACTCTTATGATTCTTTTGCCGCATCAAACAACGCGACGACGTTTGCGGGCGGAATATCAATGTTGATGTTGTGGCACGGCGCGATGATAAATCCGCCATCTGTTCCCAAATCGCTGATGCGTTTTTGAACTTCTTCGCGCACGCGTTGTACGGTTGCGTTCGGCAAAACTTGTTGTACATCAATTGAACCGTGAAAGCAAATTTGCTTGCCGAATTTTTCTTTGAGCGCGCGCGTGTCTTCGAGACCCTTGACGACGGTTTGAATCGGATTGAGAATGTCCACGCCGATTTCGATGAGGTCGGGAATGATCGGCGCAATCGCGCCATCGCAGTGCATCAACACCTTGACGTTCGCCGTGTTCTTGATCGTTTCGATTTGCGTTTTCAAGTACGGCTTGATGAACGTGCGAAACATTTTCGGCGAAACCATCAACGAATTTTGCGAGCCTTGGTCGTCGGTGATGACGACGACCTGGATGTAATCGCCGACAGTTTTCATGTAATGAAAATACATCTCGTTGATCGTTGCCGAAAGTCTTTTGAGCAACGCGTGTGCGAGGTCGGGGTTGAGCGCGAAATCGGTAAAGAGTTTGTCGTACCCGCGCAGTTGCGACGACGTTTGCAAAATGCCAACCTTGATGCCATCGCCGCCGACGACATACTGGGTGTTCTCGTACCAATGCTTGGCTTGCTCACGCAATCCCTCGAACATCGCGGGATTGTTGGCTTGGGGCCAATCGAATGCGTTCACATCCGCAATCGTCAAATCTTCTTTGCCGAGCGGTTGCGCGTGAATCGCAAAATAATTTCCGACGTCCGTCCATTTGTGCGGCGTGTGCCACATGTCCACGTACCCAGGTTCGCCGTCAATCGTCACGTCGGTCACGTTGACCCAGTGCGGAATGACCCAGCGAAAATCAATGCCGAGTCGCTGGCACAATGCTTCATCCAGCACGACATTCTGCGCCATGCGATCTAAAATTTTACTGCCATCGTGCATCGGCACATCGCGCAAATACTCGCGGAGAATGACGTACGCGTTGCGATGAAACGAACCGATGTGTTTGCCGTAATCAATCAGCACGCGGTCGGTCGGTTGATGGTTCATCGCCGCGTGAAAACGTTCGCGTGGGTTCATATTCAATCCAGCACCACCGCTTCGATATGCAACAACTCGCACACGTGAATCAATTCTTTCACAAACTCGCCGCCCACACCAGAGATATGGTTCGATCCAAATTCCTGAATAATGTCATCGAAATCGGCGTTGACCTTGACGAACGCCGTGGGCAATTGATGCACGCCGCGCGCCGCAACAAATGCGGCATACTCGTCCTGGGTCGGTTCGACCGCTTCGCCGGGAATGATTGCCATCGTGTACGCGCCGCCCTTGCGATACAAACGCGCGAGCGTCATTGCGCCGGGTGCGGCTTTGAAATACGTGATCGAGCCACCACCAGGTCGCATCGCCGGGCGCAGTTCAATGTTCTTGAGATTTTCCACCGGGTCATTCGAGCGACCGGCGTACCACGAACACACCGCGCCGCAGTTTGGCAGATACAATGTGTGTGTGCCTTCGTTAAGGTAACTCAGATCACCAAAGAACGGCGGCATTCCACCGGAGACGAGTTTCAAAATTTCCATTGTCAACGCGCCGTCGCCGTCCGCTTCGCACGCAAACGAGAAAACCGGTTTCGTACCCGACGCATCGTACGGGCTGGGCATGAATGCGGCACTGATGCACTGCGGCACATAATTGTTCGTGAGGTCAGGCATGCACTTGATTGCGCCAAAGTCGAGACCTTTTTCTTCGATGATTTGTTTCGTCGCGAGATAGCATCGCACTTGGAACGACAATTTCGCGGGCGTGAGACCTTGATCGTTATAGCCGATGCTCTTGACGTTCTTGGTCAGCCATGCCATCATCTCCGCCGATTGATCCTCGGTCATTTTTTCGGCGCGGCGAATGATTTCGAGTTGATCAATGTGCTCGACATCCACCCCGAATTGATCGCGCCATTGCATCGGATCGAACGTGCCGGTGTCAATACCGAGCGAACGTCCGCCGAATAAACCGAACACCTCGCCGTGCAAACGTTTCACAGCGGATGCCGCGCGAAACAAGGGCAACGCTTTTTCACCGACCTTGCCCGATTCAAAATCTTCGCGAATGCGGAGATGCGGGAAATCTATTTGCGCGAGCGCGCCTGCCGCGCCAAGCAAACCAACCGTGCCGTGCGTCGCCGGACTTTTGTTTGAGACAACTACGGTTGGCAAATCCATACGTTGCACACCACGCACGACAAGATTTGGCGCGGTCCAACACGGCACATGCGCGATGAATGATTCGACGCCCGCCGCCCGCAAACGATCCACTTGACCGTCAATGTCTTGCTTGGTGCGCGCCACGTTTTCATCGGCGCACAATTCAATCGGCAGTGATTTAAAATACTCGATCGCCTGACGATGACGTGGCTCGGTGAGATTCTTGAACACCTTTGCCCATTCATGCGCACGTTCATCACCAAACGTGATAAGACCAACTTTGGGATTACTCATTCCAACCTCGCAAAAATATTTTAGCCGAAGAGAACACAGAAAAAAATTATCTTTGACTCTGTGACTCTGCAATCGATCCGTACAATTCGGGACGACGATCAACCCAGTGCTCAGAGCGACGACGCGCGGCGGCAATCTCATCAAGGTCAATCGTCGTGACGATCATTTCTTCCTGGTCGGTATTCAGGTGCGCCACGATATTGCCGAGCGGATGCACAACCATGCTTTGTCCGATGTAATGCAAATTATCTTCGACGCCCGCACGATTGACCGCCGCCATGAACATTAAATTTTCGAGCGCGCGCGTGCGAACGTGCAGGGGCCATTGCATTTCATCCAACGTGCCCCACGCCGCCGGCGCAATCAACACTTGTGCGCCTTGGAGCGCAAGGATGCGCGCGACTTCTGGGAAACACAACTCGTAACAAATCATAATTCCGATTTTGCCGAACTCGGTTTCGTGCACGCGCGATTGATGACCAAACGAAAAATATTTTCGCTCGGTAGCATACATGTGCGTCTTGGCGTACGTGTCCACGACCTTGCCGTTCGGCGCACACCATGCAAGCGAATCGTACACTGCGCCGGAATTGTCGCGTCGTTCGAGAAAGCCCGCCAACACATAAACACCCGACTCACGCGCAGCGCGTGCCAACCTTTGAATCGGTTCATCGTCGCGCGACAGCGCCAACTCGTGTACTCGCGGACCCAGCATTTCGGGATGGCTACCGCACAAAATCAATTCAGGGAACGCGACGATCTGCGCGCCCATCGCGCTCGCTTGCTGAGTGTACGCAATCATGCGCGAAAGATTTTTTTCGATATTCCCAAATTCGGAATCCATTTGGACAAGAGCCAGGGTCAATTTACGTGACATTGATTTCCAATTGTCGGGGCGCACGTCCGTACGCCCCGACAAAACCATTATCGGATTCGAATCGCCGCCGCTTCGCGATGCGCGTCCATTCCTTCGAACGTGGATTGCAACACAATCGCCGGAGCGACCTGCTTCATCGCCGCTTCAGTGCACCACTGATGCGTGATGATTTTCAAGAACTTGCTTACACCCAAACCGCCGGTGTAACGCGCGCCTCGCGTCGTCGGTAAGATGTGATTCGTGCCAACGAGCTTATCGGCGAACACTTTGGCGGCTTCCTCGCCAACAAAGAGCGAACCATAGTTGCGCAACATTGGAATCATGCTCTTGGGATCTTTTGTGTGAATCTCCAAGTGCTCGGGCGCCCAATCGTTCGCGGCGTCGGCGGCTTCTTGAATCGTGCTCGTGAGAATCACATCGCCGTTATCGCGCCACGATGCGCCCGCAACTTCGCTTGTC
>CAZPIR010000336.1:0-4839 GCA_964586085.1 uncultured Anaerolineaceae bacterium
TTATGGCGGCGAAGAATTTATCGCGTTGTTGCCAGAGACCGCACGACACGGCGCGGTCATCGCCGCTGAACGCATCCAAAACGGCGTATGTGCAACAGTGGCAGATGCTTACCACGCCGCCGAACGTTTGCGTGAGCAAATCAACCAGGTTCGAGTCGAGACCGAACAAGGCACCATCTATTTTTCGGCGAGCATTGGCGTCGCCGACCTGGAAACCATTCTGGCACAATCGAACGATTTAACGAGCGCGACCTGCCTCGAACGATTGCTAGCGTGCGCTGATTCGGCGCTTTACCTTGCCAAGCGCAAGGGCGGCAATCGCGTAGAAGTGTATTCCGAAGACAATCCTGGGACAGCCAAGGAGCATCAGATTGACGCGCCAACTCATTGACCTGAGTCACACTGTCGAAGAAGGCATGATTACCTACAAGGGTTTACCTGCGCCGGTAATTTGCGATTTTTGGAGTCGCGAGTACGCTAGACAATTTTACGCAGAGGACACCACGTTTCAAATCGGCAAAATCGAAATGGTCTCAAACACCGGCACGTATGTGGATGCCCCGTTTCATCGTTTTGCCGATGGCAAAGATCTGTCCGAACTCGATCTCGGCTCGCTAGCCGACCTGGATTGCATCATCGTGCGTGCGGTCAACATGCCGGCGCGGGCGATCCCACGCGCGGCGTTTGCCGGGTTGGACGTGCGCGGCAAAGCGGTGCTCGTTCACACAGGTTGGGACGCGCATTGGCGCACAGAAAATTATTTTACGGGGCATCCATTTCTCACGCACGATGCGGCAGAATTTCTTGGCGACGCAGGTGCAAAACTTGTAGGGATTGATTCGCTAAACATTGACGACACAGCAGACAAACAGCGTCCCGTACACACGATTCTCTTGCGCGCTGGGATTCCAATTGCGGAGCATCTTTGCAAACTGGAAAATGTCCCAGATCGCGGCGCACGATTTTTCGCGGTGCCGGTCAAGGTCAAGGGGATGGGCACTTGGCCGGTCAGAGCATTTGCGCTGGTATAAAAAATTCTAGGGGCGAGTCGACGGCTCGCCCCTATTTGTTCTACCGAAACCCACTGCGTCGCTGTTTGCTGTACGCGACTAGTGAACGTTCAATGATTGGGTAAGCGGCTTGCGCCGGTTCAATCTCACCCACTTCGACATTTTTGCCTTCCAGCAATTTGTAATCGGAAAAAAATCGCCTGAGCATCATCACGCGATGCGGCGGCATTTCTGCAATTTCCTTGTACGAGTTGAACGAGGGATCATCCACTGCGACCGCGATAATTTTGTAATCCATCTCGCCCTGATCCACCATCGTCATCAAGCCAATCGCACGCGCACGCATCATCGTCAACGGCACCACATTTTCCTGACAAAACACCAACACATCAAGCGGGTCGTGGTCTTCGCCAAGTGTTTGGGGGATAAAGCCGTAATTCGCCGGATAGTACACCGCCGAGTACAGCACGCGATCCATTCTGAGCAAACCGCTCGGCTTGTCGAGTTCGTACTTGACGCTACTGCCCGAGGGAATTTCGATTACGGCGTTGAACTCGGACGGCAGTTTGTCGCCAGGTGAGACATCGTGCCAGGGGTGAATCATTGCAACCTCTCCAGAGAAAACAGATTGTGATTGTTAGACTATTTTGTGTAGCCTACGTAAAGTCCAGGTCGCACCCACCAAACCAAGCGCGATAAAACCAAACACGCCACCGCACAAGGTATTGAGTGGATTACTATTTGCTGGCGCTTTGGGCGCGGCAGTCGGTGCGGGTGCCGGTGTTGCAACGGCGGCAACCGATTGCGGCGTCGCAGTAGCATTCGATTTCGCAACGGTGGGCGGCGGATTCGGGTCGGTCGAAAGACTGAACGTCGGGAAGGCGGTCGGGGTCGCGTTTGATGGCGCAACAATTTCACGCGGCTTTAAACCTTGATCTTTGCGCCACTCGTTATCGAGCTGGTCAATGCCCACCCCCAACACTTGCTTGAGCAAATCTTCTTCGTGCCCGCCGACCTTGACCGCTTGCAACAACTGCGCGATCTTTTCGCGTCCGTACTTGCGAAACATGAACTCGACGATGCTGTACGATTGACCGTATGCCAATTCTTGCGCGCTGGAAGTCGAAGAGAAATAGCCAGACAAGGTTCGCAGACGGTAGACCGTATCATTTTGCAACGCACGTTGCAGAGGCACGGCAAATTGCCGGTCGAGTGTGCCGGGATTGGTTTCATAGTACATTGCCAATCCTTCATCTAACCAGGTCGGAAACGAACTGTTGCCCAGCGCGCTGTTGATGCGCTGATGCATAATCACGTGCGTCATTTCGTGCGTTGTCGCACCCTTGCCCCATTCCAATTCGTTGGGACCAAAGTTCATCAGCACCACACCGTTCACAAAATTCGAAAAGGTGACGCCGCCTTCTGTCCCCTTGACCGAAGGACCCAACGCTTCGAGAAACGCCGGGCGATCACCGTAAATCAAAATCTGTACTTGATTGTCCACGGGGACGCCCGTATCACGTTGCAACATCTCCATCGCTTGCATCGCGCGATCAAACACGGCTTTGGCGAAACTATCCGTGCCCTGATACCAGTACAGGGCAAGTTTGTCGTTCGCTTGTTTCTTCCACGTAAATCGCGGGTCATCTACCCGGAAACGTCCACCAGTACTGCCCCAAGACACCGGGCGGGACATAGTTCGTCGCCAAGCGCCATTCGTGCGTCGTCTGAATTTTGGTATCCGCTTTGAATTCGGGCGTGTAACGATTGCGCGACACCGTCCCTT
This sequence comes from uncultured Anaerolineaceae bacterium, assembly GCA_964586085.1. Taxonomy (GTDB): domain Bacteria; phylum Chloroflexota; class Anaerolineae; order UBA4142; family UBA4142; genus JACRBM01. The sequence goes on from CAZPIR010000336.1 coordinate 2,797, forward strand.
CAAACTCGACAAATAAAACGACCTGCGTGATTTGCGCCGTGCTCTCGGCTTCGAGCGCGAATGTCATACGCGTGGGAAAATTATTGGTGAATTTGTTGGAGGTGACCTTGATCGCATTTTGCGCGCTCAAGGGCGTCCCAACCATCAACAAGCCCATCACTATGATCAGAACAAACGCCAAGCGTTTCATATGCCATCCTTTGGATGTAACCCATATACAACAACACAGGTAGACAAACCAGGACAACAACCTTGTCTACCTGTGTAAATTTTCAATGCCTGCCGGTTATGCCGGCATTCCAAGTTGTTCGAGCGCCGTTGCCTTGTGCTTGTCACCCTCTTCAATCAGCATGATTGGAATGTCATTCTTGATGGGATACTTGCGCCCGCAATCTTTTTCCTGACACACCAGCCACGCATCCTTGTACAACACCAAGCGTCCGGGGTCGGCGCCTTCTTTGCGATTCGGTCCGCTCACACACGCGGGACAGCGCAAAATTTCGAGCAGTTCTTGATTCACCATCGGGTCTCCTGCATTGTCAAAAATAAGGTTGAGCGATTCTACCACATTCGCGTTAGCGCGACAAGCGGGTTTGCAACCTGGCTTTGCACGCTTGAAATTCTCGCTGATATTCAGGCGTGGTTACCGGCGGCGTGGTCATGATCCAGGCATTTTCGCCATTGTCGCTGTAATAGTTGACCCGCTCGCCGACGATTTTGAAACCGTATTTGGTGTACAACGTTTGCGCGGTATGATTCGATACGCGCACTTCGAGCGTGACCAGATGCGCGCCCAGTTCAATCGCCGCTTCGATCATCGCAATCAACAACAATTCGCCGACACCTTGCTTGCGCCACGCTGGATGCGAGGCAATCGTGCTAATGTGCGCTTCGTCGGTCATCAACCAAAAACCGCCATAGCCCAAGATTGGCAGATTCCCATTCGCTGTGTTGGAACCCAGCCATTGCGTCAAAAATTTTGGCAGAGGCCAAGTTGCCTGCGGCGTATGCGGAAGCGCGACAAAGTAATGCGCCATCGCATTGTGATGCAGTTCGTAATCGTACGCGCTAGCAGACCAGGGTGCAGAAAATGCGGCGACCTCAATCGCCATCACTTGGTCGAGGTGTTGCTCGCGCATCGGCTCGATGCTAAAAACCAACCGGGAATAATCAATCATAAATCTGAAATTCTAGATGGACTGGGACAGATAGAGCGGAACCAGCGCAGACGTGTCGTCAAACTCGCCGCGTTGAAAACGCGCCCAGGCAAGTTCGGCGAGATAGCCAGCACGACGCGCATTTTGCGCGGGCGCGGCAAGCACGACGCGCGTGCCTAATCTTTCGGTCAGTAGATTGGCGAGCGTCACATCCACATCGCCGCACACCAAGGCGCGATTGTGTTTTTCGCCTTGCGGCGCGCCAACCAAATCAACAATGCCTTCAACATTTGTCAACGCGTACTCGCTCGCGCGTTTGACCGCGCCACGTGACACGCCGTAACGCGCAACGATAAAACGTCCGCGTCCGGCTTCGAGCACAGCCCAGATCGCGAGAGATTGATGTGCGTATGCGTGCGCGATGCCATCCAGCGTGGGAATGCCAATCAAAGGAATTTGATAACCGAGCGCGAGACCTTTGGCAATGCTCATCCCCACGCGCAGACCGGTGAACGACCCAGGTCCGAGCGCAACGCCAATCGCTTGCAAATCATTTTTCGTAACCCCGGCAAGATCAAGCAGATGGACAATTTGTTGCATCGTCTCCACGGTGTGATTGTCACGTGAACGCCAGGTCATCTCGGCAATCACACCATCCCGATACAGGGCAACGCTTGCCGCGCGTGTGGCAGTATCAATCGCTAGTAGCATCGTCTTCGCTCCGCGCAAACGTGCGCGCCTTGAACGCGGCAACCAGTTCTTCGTACCGCGCACCAGTTGGATGCAAGATCAAACCGCGCTTGGCTTCGCCGATGTGACGAAACTGAATCCACAATCGTTCACCCGGCAATGCCGCGTCAATTTTTTCCGCCCACTCGATTACACA
>CAZPIR010000337.1:0-4835 GCA_964586085.1 uncultured Anaerolineaceae bacterium
CGATGGCGACACACGCGACTATCGATTACATGGCGCGGGATACGCGAGCCGTTTGCTTCTACTGTGGTTGTGACCAACGCAGCGGTTCTGGCTTTTTATATTGCGGCGACCTCTTATGCGCCTTCGCCGGTCGTGGTAGGTGTGCTGACGATTCCGCTTGTGGTTGCCTTGACGATTGGGTTGCGCGAGAAATGGGCAACGCTTTTATCTGCGCAAGCATGGGCTAGTGTGGTTGTGGCAATCGCGGTGCTTGGTTTAATCAATTATAGTACGGCGATGATCTTGCCGCGACGATTCAATCCAGCGGCGCAGGCTGATGCGATTGTATCCAATCAAATGATGGCAGACCTGGCGCGTATCATCGCCACGCGTCCGCAAACAAAGATTTACTGGATGTTTGTGCATCCGGCTTTTACTTCGTTGGGACTAGATATTTATCTTTACGAGCATAATGCCCCTGCGCGTGTTGCCACGTTGCAACAAATTTCCGCGCCGATTTTTGCGGCAACCGAACCAGTGTTAGAGCAAAACATGGCGCGTGCCGACATTGTGATCGCTTTCGATATTATTCCACCTAAACCGGGGTTTGAATATCCCTTACACACTTCCTTACGCGAGTTGGAGCCGGCATGGCGAACTTATTTGGATCAGCATTTCGAGCGCCAAGGTGTTTTTTCGCTGGCGAATGCACAGGGTCAGGTAGGTTTGTTTGTGCGGACACAAAAATAAAATTCGGTGTGCGAGATGGAAATCTGCTTGCGATTTGAAGATTTGATCACACTCACGCACAAACGATGGTGATTGCCAAGGATGGCTTGGCTTCGTTTACATTGCCTGTCGCACTGGGATTAAACCATCTGGTTTTGCGGTCTCTCGATCAGCCCACCGTGATGAGATTAAACGATGGCGACACGCGTCCTTTGTTGCTGGGTGTGCGCGGAATAAAAATCGAATTGAATAGCATGCCCAACTGATTGAAATTTCAATAGGCAATCTTTATCCGGAAAGACGTGTTACAATGAGCAACCCTCTAAAATCTACATCCTGGCCTAAAACAATCCCGCCATTGACACCAGAACAAATTCGCATTCGCGATGATTTCATGAACCATTGGCTCCAGGTATTGCCCAATCAGTTTGGTCTCATCGAAGAGTTTAATCACCGCTATCCTGTGCGGACGTTTGCGCCGGGTGTAAAAACTCTGGAAATTGGTGCTGGCATCGGCGCACATTTGAAATTTGAAAATTTGGCGCATCAAGACTATACTGCACTAGAATTGCGTCCCGAACTTGCCCACGCTATTCGCGCCCGCTTTCCTAAAGCGCAGGCACTCGTGGGCGATTGCCAGCAACACATTGACGCGCCTGACGGCTATTATGATCGTGTCCTGGCGATTCATGTGCTTGAGCATTTGCCGGATTTGCCGCGCGCGCTAGATGAAATTAGGCGCGTGCTCAAACCAAGCGGCACGTTCGTCGCGGTGATTCCCTGCGAAGGCGGTTTGGCGTATTCATTCGCGCGCAATATTTCGGCGCGCCGCATTTTCGAACGGCGATACAAAATGAGTTACGACTGGTGTATTGCGTCCGAGCATATCAATCGCCCCGATGAAATTCTGAACGAGTTGACGGCGCGTTTCAAAATTCGGCATCGCGCTTTTTTTCCGTTGGTCGTTCCGATTGTGGCGGCAAATCTGGTGATTGGCTTGACGCTCCAACCGCGTTGAATATCAAATGACTCATCCCGAGCTTTCCCTGATTATTCCGGCATACAACGAAGTCGCGCGCATCGCGCAAACGATTGGCGAGGCGCGCGATTATTTTGCGCGATGCAATCTTGTTTGCGAAATCATCGTCGCGGCAGATGGCGATGATGGCACACGCGAACTCGTTGCGCAAATAGCGCAAACCGATCCTCTGCTCAAGGTGATGGGTAGCCTCGAACGACGTGGCAAAGGATATGGCGTTCGCCAAGCAGTCGCGCATGCGCGCGGCGACATTATCGGTTTTGCTGATGCGGATAACAAAACGCCGATTGACGAATTCGATAAATTTTTACCGCACCTGCGCGCGGGTGTTGAAGTTGTCATCGGCTCGCGTGGTTTGCGCGAATCGCAAATCGAACGCGCGCAACCCTGGCATCTGCGGCTCGGCTCAAAAGCGTTTGCGATTTTTATGCACGCCGTGGTTGGTTTGAACGAGATCATTGATACCCAGTGCGGTTTCAAGTTTTTTCAACATGAGGTCGCGCGCGATTTGTTCGCGCGCCAAGTGATTGATGGCTATATGTTCGACGTTGAAATTCTTTATCTTGCCGAGCAAGCCGGTTATCGCATCGTCCAGGTGCCGGTGCGTTGGCGCGATGATGGTGACAGTCGGCTCGTGTTGTTTGGCGGCAATGTTCGCAATGCGCTCGATGTGTTTCGCATCCGTTTGCGTGGCGCGCGCCGCTCGGCGGTATTGAATTTGGAACAGGAGTAACCCGTGCGTTGTCTTGTGACCGGCTGTGCCGGCTTTATCGGAAGCAATTTAACCGATCGTTTATTGCGCGAGGGGCACGAGGTAGTCGGTTATGATAATCTCGTGACCGGGCAAGAAGAATTTTTGCGTGAGGCGCAAACATCGCCGCGCTTCCAATTTGTGCGCGGCGACACACTTGACCTAGATGCGCTCACGAATGCTCTGCGCGACGTCGAACTCGTGTTTCATCTCGCGGCGAATGCGGATGTACGCTTTGGTACGCAACACACGCGCAAGGATTTGGAACAGAACACGATTGCGACGTACAATGTGCTCGAAGCGATGCGCCGCAACGATGTGCGGCGGATTGTGTTTTCATCCACGGGTTCGATTTACGGCGAGCCGGAGATTTTTCCAACGCCCGAAGCGGCGCCGTTTCCGATTCAAACGTCGTTGTACGGCGCGTCGAAACTTGCGGCGGAAGGATTGATTCAAGCGTTTGCCGAAGGGTTTGAGATGCGCGGGTACATTTTCCGTTTCGTCTCGATTCTCGGCGAGCGATACACACACGGTCATGTATTCGATTTTTACAAACAACTGCGCGAGCATCCCGAACGACTCGACATTCTGGGCAACGGCAAGCAACGTAAATCGTACTTGTACGTCCAAGATTGTGTTGACGCGATTTTCGTCGCGCTCGACAAGGCGCAGGACAAGGTCAATGTTTTCAATCTCGGCGCGGACGAATATTGCCAGGTGGACGATTCGATTGGCTGGATTTGTGCGCACCTTAAATTATTGCCGCAACGTGTTTACACCGGCGGCGAGCGCGGCTGGATTGGCGACAGTCCATTTATTTTTCTTGACACACAAAAAATTCGTACGCTTGGCTGGAAGCCCAAGCTGACGATTCAACAAGGCATCGTGCGCACGGTGCAGTACCTCGAACAAAATCCCTGGGTGTTGGAACGACGATGAACATTACAACGCTTGGCTTGTGGCATCTCGGCACGGTTACGAGCGCGTGTCTCGCCGCGGCGGGGCATCGCGTCGTCGCGTTCGATCACGACGCGCAACTGATTCACGATTTGCGCGCGTGCCGATTGCCAGTTGCCGAACCTGGGTTGAACGAATTGACGCGCGCGAATCTGGATGCGGGCACATTGCGTTTTTCATCCGACTCGCGCGATCTCGCCGACGCGGAGATTGTCTGGGTCACGTACGATACGCCGGTGGACGAAAACGATGTTGCCGATGTCGAGTACGTCGTCACACGCGTCGCCGCGATTTTCGCGCATCTGCGCGAGGACGCGCTTGTGTTGATTTCATCGCAAATGCCGGTTGGCTCAACACGCCAACTCGCCGAGTTGTACGCGCGCGTGGTGCCGCAAGGTCACGTGTCGTTTGCGTACTCGCCGGAAAATTTGCGGCTCGGCAAAGCCCTCGATGTGTTTCTGCATCCAGATCGTGTCGTCGTTGGCACGCGCACTGAATCGGATCGCGCGCGCATTGCCCAGATGTTTCAACCCATTACGGATAAAATCGAATGGATGTCGGTTGAATCGGCGGAGATGACCAAGCACGCGCTCAATGCGTTTCTCGCCACGTCGGTCACGTTCATCAACGAAATTGCATCGCTGTGCGAACGAGTTGGCGCGGACGCGCGCGAAGTTGAACGCGGATTGAAAAGCGAAGCGCGCATCGGACCAAAAGCGTATCTGCGACCGGGCGGTGCGTTTGCCGGCGGCACGCTCGCGCGTGACATTGCCTTTCTCGTCGAGGTTGGGCGCGCGCAAAACACGCCGACGAATTTGCTTGCGGCGGTTCGTGCGAGCAACGACGAGCACAAAAACTGGGCGCGGCGCGCACTAACTCACATGCTCGGCGATTTGTCCGGCAAAACGATTGCGGTGCTGGGACTCACCTACAAACCTGGGACGGACACCTTGCGTCGTTCGAGCGCGGTCGAGCTGTGTGATTGGTTACATAAGCAGGATTCGCGTGTGGTCGCATTCGACCCGGCGATCAAATCGTTGCCCGATGAGTTGGCTTACATTAAACTGAGCGATTCAATTGAATCAGCGTTGCACGACGCCGATGCGGCGATTATCGCGACCGAGTGTCCTGAATTTTTGGCGACGAATGCCGATACGCTCGTGCGTGTGATGCGCCAGCCGATTCTACTCGATGCGAGTCGTTTCCTCGACAAAAACCTGAGACGCGATGCGCGCGTGCATTACATCGCGGTAGGAAAAGCGGAATGAAATTACAAGGTCAGCGCGCGCTCATCACCGGCGCGAATCAAGGTTTCGGTCTCGCGGTGGCGCGCGCGTTCGTTGCTGAGGGCGCGGACTTGATGTTGTGCGCGCGCGACGA
>CAZPIR010000338.1:0-3312 GCA_964586085.1 uncultured Anaerolineaceae bacterium
CGCGCCGGTTTCGGCGGAGTGGTACGCGGCTTGCATCACGCGCCACACGGCGACGGCTTCCTCGCCGGGAAGCGGCGACGGTTCGCCCTTGAGCAAACTCGGCACGAGCGCGGCGACGAGTTCGCTGTGCATCACGCCGATTCGCGCGAACTGCATCGGCTCGGGGTCGTGACCTTTGCGATACAAAATTAGCTTGCCGTCCACGAGCGACGACACACGGATGCCACCTTCGGTGCCAAAGATGTCGAACTCGTTGGTCGAGATGGGCGTGCGGCGCGTGACAAGCAACGACACGAGTGCATTGTTGTCGAGGCGCATGTCCACGCCGACCGTGTCATCCGTATCGAATCCACTTGCGGCGGATGAAGTGAGCGCGACGACTTCGCGCGGTTCGCCGAGCAGATAACGCACCAGGTCAATCCAGTGCGCGCCAACATTTGCGAGCGCATCGCCGCCGGATTTTTCGCGCGACAAGAGCCACGCGCGTTCATTGTCACCAGCAAACCAATCGCTCACGCCGATGCGTGCTTGGACGATGCGACCAATTGCGCCTTCGTGCAAGATTTTTTTCACGGCTTGGGTGATTGCCCAAAAGCGACGATAGTATGCAATGGTAAGCGACACGCCATTCTCTTTGCACGCGTCCACGCACGTTTGCGCTTGCGCGGTAGTCACGCCGAGCGGCTTTTCGCTGAACACGATTTTTTTTGCGCGCGCCGCGAGCGCGACGTGTTCGGGATGCAAGTAATGCGGCGACGCGATGTACACGGCGTTCACATCCGGGTCGTTGACGAGCGATGCGGCATCGGTGTACCACCGTTTCGCCCCGTGACGAGTCGCCACGTCTTGCGCTTTTTGCTCGCTCGTGCGCATCACGGCGACGAGTTCCGAGTGCGGCGTTTTGTACAGCGCAGGTCCGCTTTTGAACTCGAACACATTTCCCGCGCCGATGACGCCCCAACGAATTTTTTCCAAAGACATGATTGCTCCTGACCCTTCCCTTACCCTCCCCTGATCAAAGGGGAGGGCAGGGTGGGGTTTGTCTTACGCTTGCTGAACGTCGAGCACGATCTTGATCGTGTCGGGTTGATCGGAATCAGCTTGCGCGAATGCGCGCGCCACATCGCGCATCGGCATTTGATGCGTGACGAGCAAGTCGGGATGCAGAATGCCTTTCGACATCATGCGAATCGCACGCGGAAATTCGCCGCACGTCACACGCGACGCGATGACCAACGCTTCTTTGATGACGAGTGTTTTGAAATGGACAGGCGAAAATTGTTCACCAAGCCCGCACATCACCACGCGACCGCCTGTGCGAATCATTCGCGCGGCTTGTTGCAATGGCGCTTCCTGACCTGGGAATTCGTGATAATGTCCAATCGTTTCAATCACGACATCCACGCCCTCGCCCTTGGTGATTTCATTGACGAGCGCAACCGGGTCTTGGTCGTGAACGTTGATCGCGTAATCCGCGCCGAGTTTGCGCGCGGTCTCCAAACGGAACGGTTGAAAATCGGTGACGATGGTGAGACCTGGGCTGACGCTGTGGCATAACACATCGAGCACCGAGAGACCCAGCTTGCCCGCGCCGAGAATCACAACGCTTTCGCCGGGTTGAACCATGCCGCGTTGCAAAATATGATGACCCAGACCGTACATCTCGACCATCGGCGCAAATTTCATCGCCACATTGTCCGGCAGAGCGAACACGTGACTTGCCGGAATCGCCGAATATTGACCAAAGCCGCCATCCAGGTCAACGCCAAATAATTTCAAGGTGCGGCACGCGTTGATGTGTCCGGTCAAACACGCCGTGCACGAATGACACGAGACAATCGGGTCAACGACGACACGATCGCCGACCTTGAATCGCGTAACATTTTTGCCGACCTCGCGCACGATGCCGCCGTACTCGTGACCTTGGATCGCCGGAAACTTGACGCGATTGTGGAACTCGCCGCGATAAATGTGCACGTCCGTGCCGCAAATGCCGGCGAAAGTGGATTCGATCAGCACATCATCTGCGCCGAGGCGCGGATCGGGTGCGGTGCCGATGCGAATGTCGCGATCATTGTAAAGAACACCTGCTTTCATTTCTGCTCCTATAAGTTGGGATTTTTGACCAAACTGTATATTGAAACGAAAAATCGTCTGTGCTATATTGTAAATCGCTGAACGACATTATCGGATATGTGTTTACGCCTTGATTGTAGATTATTTTGCGTGATTTGTCTATAACGAAATCAGTCAAAATGGGAGGAGTGACGATGAACTATTTCGAATCCGTACTCAGCGCACCTGGGTTGAATCGTTTGCCGAGCAATCCCTGCAAATTGCTCGACATGCAGTTGCTCGTATTGAATGCCGGTGAAAAATTTTCCGGCGCGAGCGGTAACCGGGAAATTTGTGCGGTCGTCCTGGGCGGCAAAGCAACGTTTGAAGTGAACGGTCAAACGTTTGCGAATGTCGGTGGACGACCGAATGTTTTTTCCGGCAAACCATACTCGGTGTACATTCCGTGTCAGGCGAATTACACGATCACCGCACAAGGTCGCGTTGAAATCGCTTTGCCGAGCGCACCGAGCGAACTCAAGACGAACGCGTACGTCATCGGACCCGAACGTGTGGCGAATGGCGTGTGGGGCGCGGCGAATTTCTCGCGCAACTTTCATCAGATTCTCACGATGGCAAGCCAGCCCGATTTGCCGGCGCAACGTTTGATTGTGGGCGAAACATTTACGCCGTCCGGCAATTGGAGCACGTACCCGCCGCATCGTCACGAAAAAGATGATCTGCCGCGCGAAGCGAACCACGAAGAAATTTATTTCTTCAAGACCAGTCCGGCGGATGGCTTTGGCATCGCGCGTTATTACAACGACGAGATTGACACCGGGTACATTGTGCGCGACAACACCGTGTTGATGGCGCCGAAAGGGTACCACACCGTCGTCAGCGCACCGGGGTACACGACATACTATCTCTGGTTCCTCGCTGGCAATCATCGCACACAGGCAACGGTGGATGATCCCACACATGGCTGGGTCAGCAAAACCGTACCGATGTTGAAAGCACTGGGTCACTAGGATCACCAAGTTTCGCCATAGGGAACACAGAGAAAAAATAAAATCTCTGTGATCTCTGTGTGCCCTGTGGCAATTCACGAGGCGATGATGGAACTCGCGATGATCGGGCTGGGTCGGATGGGTTTCAACATGGCGGTGCGTTTGTGCCGGGCTGGGCATCGTGTGGTCGGTGTGGATGCACGATTCGCGCAAGCCCAAGAACTCGAACGTGAACACGGCGCCGTCG
>CAZPIR010000338.1:3322-4830 GCA_964586085.1 uncultured Anaerolineaceae bacterium
ATTTCAAAACTCGCCGCGCCGCGTGTTGTGTGGATGATGCTCCCCGCCGGTGAAATCACGGAACGCGCACTCAACGATTTGCTCGCTCTGCTTTCGCCCGGCGACATTTTGATCGAGGGCGGCAATGCGAATTATCGCGATTCAAAATGCCGCGCCGAACTTGCCGCCGCGAAACAAATTGACCTGCTCGATTGCGGCACGAGCGGCGGCGTGTGGGGTTTGCAAGTTGGTTATTGTTTGATGATCGGCGGTACGCGTCGCGCATTCGAGCACTGCGAACCGATTTTCAAAGCGCTTGCGCCGGAAGATGGCTACGCGTACGTTGGCGCGAGTGGCGCGGGACATTTCGCCAAGATGGTTCACAACGGCATCGAGTACGGCATGATGCAATCGCTCGGTGAGGGATTTGAAATTCTCAAAGAGTCCGGTTACGATTTCGACATGCGCCAACTTGCCGATTTGTGGAATCACGGAAGCGTCATTCGTTCCTGGTTGCTCGAGCTGATCGAGCGCGCATTCACCGACAGTGACATTGAAGAGATTCGCAGTTACGTCGAAGATTCCGGCGAAGGTCGGTGGACGGTTCAGCAAGCGATTGACACGAATGTTCCTGCGCCGGTGATTACGATGGCGTTGCTCACGCGCATTGCCTCGCGGCAAGATGAATCGTTCAGCGCCAAAGTGATTGCGGCATTGCGGCATCAATTCGGCGGGCACGCCGTCAAGCGCGACTAGACAAAAATTCAATTGGAGAAAAAAAAAATGATTCTGGATCAATTCAAACTCGATGGCAAGGTCGCGTTCGTGACGGGCGCGGCGCAAGGATTGGGACAAGGGTACGCGATTGCGCTCGCGCAAGCCGGCGCGGATGTTGCCGGTCTTGACATTGGCGATGTGACCGTGACGGGTGAGCAAGTGACCAAGCTGGGACGTCGTTTCATGCCGATCAAATGCAATCTGCGCACCGCATCCGTCGAAGACTTGAACAAGATCGTCGCGGACATTGTCGCGCAACTGGGTCGGCTCGATATTCTTGTCAATAATGCCGGCATCATTCGCCGCACGCCCGCGCTCGAATACACCGAAAAAGACTAGGACGATGTGCTCACGATCAATATGCGTTCCGTGTTTTTCCTTTCGCAAGCCGCTGGTCGCGTGATGGTGAAACAAGGTGGCGGCAAAATTATCAACATCGCTTCGATGTTGTCGTATCAAGGTGGTATTCTTGTTCCCTCGTACACCGCCGCCAAGAGTGCGATTGCCGGCATCACGCGTGCGCTCGCGAACGAGTGGGCGAAATACAACATCAACGTCAACGCGATTGCGCCGGGTTACATGGCAACCGAAAACACCGCGCCCATTCGCGCGGACGAGAATCGCAATCAATCCATCCTCGACCGCATCCCGATTGGACGCTGGGGCACGGCGGAAGATTTGCAAGGTACGGTTGTGTTCCTCGCCTCACGCGCATCCGATTACATGCAAGGCACGATTGTGAATGTGGATGG
>CAZPIR010000339.1:0-2834 GCA_964586085.1 uncultured Anaerolineaceae bacterium
TTATCGGCGGACACGTAATCCACCGTCGCGGCTTTTTTTTTTTTTTTCGAAATCGCCGCTTCAGTTTGAATCGCGGAAAATTCGGCTTCCAGGTCGGGCGCGCATTCTTTGCACAAACTGCGCTCGGTGTTCCAACAAACGTCTTTGCAAGCCCATTTGCCGCAACGCCGACACTGGATAAATTGAGTTTTCACTTCATCCACCGCGCGCGCAAATTGTTCGTCGTGCTGTTTTTCCCACGCCGCCGAATGCGCTTTGCGTCCCAGGTCTGCCGCCGTGCCGAACAAGCCGCCGAACAAGCCCGCCGCCGTGTCGAGCGCGCCGGACATCATCCCGGTCGCCGAACCTTGAAACGTGCTTTGAAATCCATTGCCGCAACGATCACAATAAAATTCGAATTGAAAACCATTTTCGGTGCTAAGGTCACGATGATTGCGCGTGAATTTAATCAGTGCCATTGTCACACTCCTCCGGTTTGAGATGGGCTGATTGTATCCCAAGTCAAGTTTTTTGTCTAGGAAATTTGCAACGCCGCGCGCGCCAACTCGCCAACCGTATGCTCGACGAGCACATCATTTTCGAACACACACACACGCGCATCATCGTTCACACAATTTTGTAGAGCGACCAACGCACGCACATCGCGCATTCGCCCCGCGCACCAGATCGCCATCCCGCGCGTTTGCGGCGAGGCATCGTTCACGAATCCCAGGACGACAGACAACGCATACCGTACGCGTTCCGTGTCGTGTTCTGCGATGTGACCAATCGCCCACAAGACGCCGGGATAAAAATGTTTTTCCTCGACGTCGAACATCGTCACGACAATCGTGATGAACTCGGCGAATTTTGCCGGACGTTGCGCAATGATTGCGCCCATTGCTTGCGGCGCGCGCCACCCAATCGAGCCGGACTCGTCATTCATCATCCACATCAAACGCCGCAAAATGCCGCGCACAAATTCCGCATCGCGATCTGCGACGACGGCACTCGCAAGACCCAGGGCTTGAACCGCGCGCCAGCCGATCAACTCATCCGCATCGAGTGTGTGCGCGACGAGTTGGCTCAGAGTGCGTTTGTTCCTGGTCGCAAGGTGAGTGATGGCGGAATAATCAGCGCTTTGCAAATACTCACGGAGCAATGGTCGAGGACGAATGACGGAAGACGGAAGACGGTCGTCCGTCATCGGTCCTCCGTCGCCGCGAAGGCACGTTCAGCGGCGTGTACCGTCGCGTCAATCTCTGCGTCGCCGTGCACGGTCGAGAGAAAGCCGGCTTCGAATTGCGAGGGCGCGAGGTAGACGCCGTGTTCGAGCATTGCGCGAAAGTACGTGCCGAATTTTTGCGTGTCCGATTTTTTCGCGCTCGCCCAATTCGTGATTGGCTCGTCCGCAAAAAAGGTTGTGAACATTGTGCCCACGCGATTCGTCACGACGCGTACGTGTGCCGACTCTGCCGCCGTGCTCACCCCCGCGATCAATTTCGCCGCGCGCGTTTCCAGTGTCTCCCAGATTTCCGAATTGAGCAATTCCTTTAAGGTTTCGATTCCTGCGGTCATCGCCAACGGATTCCCGGCGAGCGTCCCCGCTTGGTACATCGGACCTGAGGGCGCGACCATCTGCATCACGTCGCGGCGACCGCCGTACGCGCCGACCGGCAATCCACCGCCAATCACTTTGCCGAGCGTCGTCAAATCGGGCTTGATGTTGTAGAGCGTTTGTGCCCCGCCGCGATGCACGCGCCAGCCCGTCATCACTTCGTCGAAAATCAGCAACGCGCCGTGCGCTTGCGTGAGCGAACGCAGTCCCGGCAAAAACCCCGGCACGGGCGGCACGACGCCCATATTCCCGGCGATCGGCTCGACAATGATCGCGGCAATCTCGTTTGGATATTTCTCGAACAGTTGCGCGACTGCATCGAGGTCATTGAACGGCGCGACGAGTGTGTCGGCGACGGTTGCAGGTGGCACGCCGGGCGAATCAGGCAGACCCAGAGTTGCAACGCCTGACCCGGCTTGGACGAGCAACAGATCGGCGTGACCGTGATAGCATCCCTCGAACTTGATAATCTTGTTGCGCCCAGTGAATGCGCGTGCGAGTCGCAATGCGGTCATCGTCGCTTCGGTGCCGGAATTGACGAAACGCATCATCTCGATGTTCGGCATAAATTGCTGAATCAATTCCGCGAGTTCTATTTCGAGCGGACTGGGCGCGCCGAAACTCGTGCCGCGCGTTGCCGCGTCCGCGAGCGCGGCGATGACGCGCGGATGCGCGTGACCCAGGATCAGCGGACCCCACGAGAGGACGTAATCAATGAAACGATTGCCGTCCACATCGTACAGGTACGCGCCTTGCCCACGTTCGATAAACAACGGCTGTCCGCCGACTGCGCGAAACGCGCGTACCGGCGAATCAACACCGCCGGGCAAAAGTTGTTGAGCGCGAGAGAAGAGTTGTTGAGAGTTGGTTGTGTTCATTTTCAAATTTCCAATTGTCCAATGTGCCAATGAGCCAATTTGTGAGTTTGGCGCATTGGTTCATTGGTTTATTGGCTCATTGCCTTGGCAAATTCCGGTGCGTGATACGTTATCACCAAATCTGCCCCCGCGCGTTTGATCGCGGTGAGAATTTCTAGCACGACACGTTGCTCATCAATCCAACCATTCGCGCTCGCGGCTTTGACCATCGAGTACTCACCGGAAACGTTGTACGCGACGAGTGGTAAATCGAAGCGTTGACGCGCGCGCGCGATAATGTCGAGGTAAGCGAGCGCGGGCTTGACCCTCACCATGTCCGCACCCTCGGCAATGTCGCTTTCGATTTCGCGCAGTGCCTC
>CAZPIR010000339.1:2844-4823 GCA_964586085.1 uncultured Anaerolineaceae bacterium
CCAGCCGCCTCGCGGAACGGTCCGTAAAATCCGCTCGCAAATTTCGACGAGTACGCGAGAATCGGCGTGTCGAAATATTTTTCCTGATCGAGCGCGGCGCGAATTGCGGCGACGCGTCCGTCCATCATATCGCTCGGCGCGACAATGTCCGCGCCTGCGCGCGCGTGGCTCACGGCTTGGCGCGCGAGCAGTTCGAGCGTTGGGTCGTTCAGCACGCGCCCATCGCGCACAACGCCGCAATGTCCGTGCGAGGTGTACTCGCACAAACACACGTCGGTGATGACGACCATCTCCGGCGCGGTGCGTTTGATCGCGCGAATCGCTTCTTGCACGACGCCGCACTCATCCCAGGACGCGCTTCCGATTTCGTCTTTCTCGTCGGGAATGCCGAACAAGATTACGGCGGGGATTCCCAATCGCGCAAGGTTTTCGATTTGCGCGGGCAAGCGATCTACCGACCAACGAAATTGTCCGGGCATCGCGCTGATTTCCTGTTGCTGATTCGTGCCCTGCACGACGAACAGAGGATAGATCAAATCGCGGACATTGATTTCGGTTTCGCGCACGAGGTTGCGCAGTGATGCGTTCGCGCGCAATCGGCGCAACCGCAAAATCGGAAATTGAGCAGTCATAGATTTTTCACCTTGCCTCACCTCTTACCCCCTGCGCTTTGCGCGGGGGAGTGGGGTGAAGCCTCAACGATTTAACGCCACGCCCCACACCAACGCGGCGGCGATAAAACTGATTGCCGAGACAATGTGCATCACGAAAATCGTCATCACAATGCGACGTTGTGATGTGGGCATTCGCAAAAATGCGCGGTCGTACAACCAGCGCCACGCGCGCGTCAATCGTTCGGCGCGCCATTCGAGATACAACTTGATCGCGGCGAGCCATTCGTTCACGGCGCATTGCGCGGCTTGCACAATCGTTTCGCGATCCTGGTCGTCGTTCAACGCGAACGTTTCTTCGTACATCAAGCGTGTGCCAATCGCACAATCTTGCACACTCCACGTCGTGCGTGAATCGCCCGTGTCGCGTGCGTGCACGATGCGTCGCTCCGGCACAAACTCGACGACGCGACTCGCGCGCGCGACAAGTTGTTGTTGACGGCGCGTGTGCAAACGAAACGCGCTCCCCACGCCGAGTGGTCCCGGCGTCAATGCTTCGATGTGCACCACGTCCCACCAAGGACACAGGCGCACGCGTTTTTCGAGATCGGCGACGAGTGACCACACTTCGCCGCGCGGGGCGCGAATGTCAACGTTCGCGCTGATGGTCAGTGTCTGCATTCGTTCCTTTCGTCCAGCAGGACACTAACGCCTTCGTTAGTCCTTCGAGTGTATATTCTTGCGCGATCACATCCACAGGCAAACCCAGGTCGTGCGCGGTTTGCGCGGTGATGGGACCGATGCAAATAATTTTGGATTTTGGATTTTCGATTTTCGATTGTAATGCGTTGACGAAACCACGCACGGTGGACGAGCTCGTGAATGTGATGGCGTCAATTTCGCCGGCGATGAGCAAATCGCGGATGTGTTGTGCGTTCGGATCATTCGCGTCGGTGGTGCGCGTGTGGTACGCGGCGAGGTCGTCCACGACGGCGCCGCGCGCGCGCAAATCGTGCGCAATTTTTTCGCGGGCGATGTCGGCACGCGGAAGTAAAATGCGTTTGCCGTTCACGTCACCAATTCCGGCGACGATGCTTTCCGCGACGCGCGAAGCGTCGCTCGGCACAAAATCGGCGCGGAGACCGTGCGCGGCGAGCGCTCCTGCTGTCGCCGGACCAATCGCGCAGATTTTTGTATTGGCGAATGCGCGCGCATCGCATCCCAGTTTTTCGATGCGATCCCAGACAGCCGCGACGCCATTGACGCTCGTGAAAATAATCCAATCGTACGCACGCGCCAACGCTTGATCGAGCGCAGTGTAATCGTCGAGCGGCGCGATGCGAATGACCGGAAACTCGATGGGTTCCG
>CAZPIR010000340.1:0-4790 GCA_964586085.1 uncultured Anaerolineaceae bacterium
CACGCCACCACTCGATCTCTTTCAGGAATTCGGCATCTACGGGCGTGGTGCCGCGTTTGCCCTTGGCTTCTTGAATGAAACGGTCAAACGAACCACGCAAGACGGCTTCTTTGGAAAAGGTCTCGTAAATTTCGGGGAGCCGATCCAGGTATTGATTGTAGGTGAGATAGTTGATGCGCCCGACACTCGCTTTGTCGTCTTCGCTCGGACGTGCGCGACAATCATAGATGGCGAGTTCTTCAAAATCGCTGAGGATCGAAAGCGGCAGTTTGGCACTCCACGCATAGCGGCGCAGTTGATAGGCGGAGCTGGCATCCGTCTTGAGCGCGCGCGAAGGTTTCTTGGCTTCGGCGAAAAATTTCCGCACGCCACCAATGCGGAAGGAATAATCGGGGGCTTGAGTCGCGCCGCCAACCTTGAGCGCATCTTCGTTGACAACTTCTTTGTATTGCTCTGCCCAACCCTGCCGATTGGTCACATCCCAACCCAATGCTTCAAAAAACGGGTCGAGAAATTCGCGACGCAGTTGGGCTTCTTTGTACTCGGATTGGCGATATTGCGCGAGGTTACGCGCATACAGTTCCACGCGCTCGCCGATGATGCGTTTGGATTGTTCAAGAGGAGGAATGCTCATGATGTGACCTGTTCAAAATGTTGCCAAGCAGTTAAATCGAATCTTGACAGTGGCAATGTTGTAGAATATATTATCTAGCAACAAGCACAATCGAATAAAAAATAGGGCGAACAAGTGCTGATCACACTTATCCGCCCTCTGCCCGCAGTGGTTCTACGCCCCACCACGAGCAGTCGTACTCTCATTGTATTTGCATTTCCCGGGGCTGAAAAGCCCCTTTTTCTTTTATTATCGTATCATGAAAACTAATTAACGGTTTACCGTGATACGAAAATACCTAGTGATAACCCGTTAACGGTTTACCGTGATATGAAAATCACTACTTATTTTTTAAAAAATCACGGTTTACCGTGATTGTCCGGTTAGCGCAATTGTGGTTTACTGAGCATATCTTGAACGCAAAATCATGTAGGCATTAGATATGCACAGACCGTGTTCCCATAGATGAAAACACGGTCCATGCACTTCATGATTTTAGATGACCTGAATCATCTATGCTTTCAAGAGCGTCAGACGCTCTATGTTGTAAAGTGCATATCGTGACCCTTTAAAACAATCAGATCCCCGAAGAAATAACGGTTACTATTCGTAAAAGAGCCGCCTCAGAGAGTTGAACTCTGAACCTGCCACTTACGATGCGGCTGCTCTGCCGATTGAGCTAAGGCGGCGTTCGTTCGCGGGGCAGAATATAGCACAGGTCTGAATTTTTGGCAAACCTTCGACAGGTGTATAACAAATCGTGCCGGCTCAATTTTACTTTGCGTGCAAGTAGATTTATAATCGCGGCTGTAACTTTATCGCGATGAATGCGTAGATATTTTGCAGGCGCGTATGAAATCGCAATGGCGCGGAGACCGCCACCAAATCCTTGGCGATCTTCGCGTTTGTTTTCTCGGAAATTCGATTCCGATTTACAGATAACCTGGTCACTTGACCGGGGATAAACTCTCCTGTCGGACAGGGACAAATTTAGCCAGTATATTTATATTGATGGGGTGCTAGCCGATTAACTACGCAGGCAAGGCGCATAGGTGAGGTGGAAGGATGTTTGGTAAGCGAAAAAAATCACCGGAAATTACAGCCGGGAATGGATTGTATCGGCATGGCAATCAGGATTTGATCGAACTGCAAACCGTCACCAAAAATTTTCAGACGGCGGCAGGATTGTTTTCCGCACTCAAGTCGGTAGACTTGCGTGTGGCGCGCGGCGAGTTTGTCGCAGTCATTGGCAAATCGGGTAGCGGCAAGTCTACGCTCATCAACATGATTACCGGGATTGATCGTCCAACCACGGGCAATGTGTTTGTGGGCGATACGGCGGTGCATACCTTGAACGAAGGGCAGATGGCGGTGTGGCGCGGCAAAAACCTGGGCATCGTTTTTCAATTCTTTCAACTCTTGCCCACCTTGACGCTTGTCGAAAATGTCATGTTGCCAATGGATTTTTGCAACGTGCATCCAGCAAATCAACGCGAAAAAATTGCGATGGATTTGCTCGCGCAAATGGAAATGGCGGACCACGCGCACAAACTGCCTTCGGCGATTTCCGGTGGACAGCAACAACGCGTTGCGATTGCGCGCGCGCTCGCGAACGATCCGCCCATCCTCATTGCGGACGAGCCGACCGGCAACCTGGATTCCAAAACGGCGGACTCGGTGTTCGATTTGTTTCAATCGCTCGTAGATCACGGCAAAACAATTTTGATGGTGACGCACGACCGCGATTTGGCAAAGCGCGTTTCGCGCGCGGTGATTATCGCGGACGGTGAAATTATCGAAGAGTCGCTCGCGCGCGTGTTTGCTTTGCTCACGCCGGAACAATTGATTGCCGCCACGCACAAAGCCGACCCCGAACGTTACGCACCCGGCACCGTCATTATGGTGGAGGGCAAGCATAACGATCATCTGCACGTCATCTTACGCGGCACGGTCGAGGTTGTCAAACGGCAATCGGATGACCGCGAGTTTGTCGTTGCGACGATGACTGTGGGACAGTACTTTGGTGAAATCGAAATGTTGAGCGGGTCACCCTGCATTGCCACCATACGCGCGAAAGATGATGTCGAGACGGTGATGCTCGATCAAGCCGCGTTCCAAAAGATGGTCGGCGATTCGCATGCGACGCACGCCGAGATTGATCGCATTGCCAAGGAACGGGTCGCCGAAAATCGAGGCGCGCGATGATTGGTCCACGTTGGCGCAAAATCTTGCGCGATCTCTGGGGCAACAAGATGCGCACGTTGCTTGTCGTCCTCTCGATTGCGGTTGGCGTGTTTGGCGTGGGCACGGTGACGCTAACATTTACGCTCGTGCAAAATGAGATGATGGCGAATTATCAGCGCGCGCATCCGGCGAGCGCGACGATTTATACCGATGCATTCGATGATAATTTGCTCGAAACGGTGCGCCGCATGCCCGGTGTTGCCGAGGCGGAAGCGCGCACGTCAATCACGGTGCGTTTGCGAATTAGCGCGGACGAGTGGAAAGCCATTTCGCTGTACGCGTTGGCTGATTTTCACAACATTGCGATCAACTACGTCGTGCCGCAAAAATTTTATGACCCCGCGCCGACGTTTGGTGGCGAGCGCGGTACCTGGCCGCCTGCCGAACGCGAAGTGGTGTTGGAACGCTCGTCCTTGCTTTTGCCCGGCATGTTGCCCGCCGGCATCCAGGTCGGCGACAGCATCGAAATTGAAACGGTGAGTGGGCAACAACGGTTGCTTCGTGTCGCGGGTCTCGCGCACGAGGAAACACAATATCCCGCGACGTTTCAAAATCAAGCGTACGGTTACATTACGCTCGACACGCAAGAGTGGATTACGGGATCGCGCTTGAACGATCAACTTTTGCTGACGTTCAAGGACAAGTCGCTCGACAAGGATGGCGTCACGGCGTTTGCGAACAAGGTCAAGGAAAAAATCGAAGCCAGCGGGCGCACGGTCTATGCCGTTCAGGTGCCTGACCCCGGCAAACATCCGCTCCAGGATATTTTTGCGGGCTTGCTCTTGTTGTTGAACGGGCTAGGTTTCGCGTCGTTGATTCTGAGCGGCTTTCTGGTCGTCAACACGATCTCGGCGTTGTTGAGCCAACAAATTCGGCAGATCGGCATTATGAAAGCGATTGGCGCGCGAGCGTCACAAATCGTTCTGCTCTATCTCGTGATGATTTTCTTGTTCGGCGTCTTGTCGCTCGTCATCGCGATTCCACTCAGTATCTTGGCGGCGAGTCGCCTGAGTTTGTATCTTGCCGGATTTATCAACACGGATTTTCCGGCGTTCACGATTCCGGCAGGTGTGCTCATTTTGGAAATTGCGATTGGCTTGCTTGTGCCGATGATTGCCGGCGTTTTTCCGGTGATTGCAGGCACGCGGGTGACAGTGCGCGAAGCAATCAGCGATTATGGCATCAGCAACGTTGCCAAGCCAAATTGGTTTGATCGTTTGTTGATGAGTGTGCGGATGATTTCACGTCCGATGCGTTTGTCGTTGCGCAACACGTTTCGCCGCAAAGGACGTCTCGCGCTCACCTTGCTCACACTGATCCTGGGTGGCACGATTTTTATTTCGGTGCTCTCGGCGCGCGATTCGATGAGCCAGACGCTGGAAGATTTATTAAAGTACTGGAAGTTCGATGTGTTTGAAACGTTTGCGCGTCCGCATCGTATCGAACAGATTCAACAACTCGTGGGTGATGTGCCGGGTGTGACCAGCGTAGAGACCTGGGGTTTTCAAAATGCGCGGCGTCTGCGCGCGGATGGTAGTGAAAGCGACGGCATGATTTTGTTCGCGCCGACCATCGGCACGAAAATGCTCGACCCGACGGTGATGCGCGGGCGCTGGTTACTGCCCGATGATGAAAATGCGCTTGTCGTCAGTAATTCGTTTTTGCAAAAAGAAACGGACATCAATGTTGGCGATGAGATCACACTCAAGATTGCCAACCGTGAATATCAATGGCGCGTTGTTGGTGTCGTGAACGCGCGTTTTGGCGCGGGCGGAGTGGCATACGCGAATCGCGATTATTATGCGCGCGCGGTTGGTGAGGTTGGGCGCGCGACGAGTGTGCAGTTGGTCACGACGAAACACGACGCGCAGTTTCAGGCGCAAGTTAAAAAAGAAGTCGAAGAGCGTTTCAAAAAAGCCGGCGTGCGAGTTGG
>CAZPIR010000341.1:0-4787 GCA_964586085.1 uncultured Anaerolineaceae bacterium
AATCCTTTTCGACAAGCCATCAACCTATCCGGCATCTGGGATTTTTGTTTCGATTCTGGGAACATCGGCGCACAAGCGGGCTGGACGAACGGTTTCAGCGACACGCGACCGATTGCCGTGCCTGCGAGTTGGAACGATCAATTTGCCGAGGGGCGCGATTATCTCGGCGGCGCGTGGTATCAAACGCGTTTCGATTCGCCCCTGGGTTTCGATGTGGCGCGCCAAAATATTTTTCTACGTTTCGGCTCGGTGAATTATTTTGCCCAAGTGTGGCTCAACGGCGCGCGCGTCGGTTCGCACGAGGGCGGGCATTTGCCCTTCGAGTTTGATGCGACGGCGTTGTTGCGTCGCGAAGCCAACACGCTCGTCGTGCGCGTCGAAGGCGAACTGGCATTCGACCGCGTGCCGCCCGGCAACATCGCGCCAACGCTCACCGTTTCAAACGAAGTGAAACTCCCCGCCGCGTCGTTCGATTTTTTTCCGTTCTGCGGCATTCATCGCCCGGTGTTTTTGTACGCGACGCCGCGCGGCGCGATTCAGGATGTGACCGTCACAACCGACATCGCAGGAACGAGCGGCATTGTATGCGCGCAAATCGAATCTTCTGAACCCAGCATCGCGCGCGTGACGATTGACGGACACAACACGCATCTCGTCGTCGAAACAAAAACAAACGAGGCGACGTTCAATGTGCCGCACGCCGCGCTCTGGTCGTGTGAGTCGCCGAACCTCTACACGCTCACCGTCGAGTTGTTGCGCGAGGGCGCGGTCTTTGATCGTTACATGTTGCCAATCGGCATTCGCACGATCAAGGTCGAGGGCGATGCGTTGTTGTTGAACAGCAAGCCGGTCTACCTTAAAGGATTTGGGCGCCACGAAGATTTCCCCATCAACGGGCGCGGACAAAACTCGGCGGTCAATGTCAAGGATTTTGCACTGCTCGAATGGATCAACGCCAATTCATTTCGCACGTCCCACTATCCGTACGCGGAAGAGCAAATGGATTTGGCAGACCGTCTGGGTCTGCTCGTCATTGACGAAACACCGGCGGTCGGTCTGTTCTTTGCCGAGGAAGGTTTGCCGCGCCGATTGGAATTGTGCCGCCAGATGACCCGCGAGTTGATCGCGCGCGACAAGAATCATCCGAGCGTGATTATGTGGAGCGTAGCAAACGAACCCAAGTCCGATCATCCCAACGCGCCAGCGTTCTTTCGCGATGTGTACGACCTGGCAAAATCGCTCGACGCGACGCGCCCGGTGACGCTCGTCAGCAATCAAGGTGTCAAAGAAGAATCATTCGCGTTTATGGACCTCGTGTGCCTTAATCGTTACTATGGCTGGTACACCAATCTGGGTCAGATCGAAATAGGCGCGCAAAAATTGAGTGAGGAACTCGACGCGCTGTATGCGAAATTTCGCAAGCCAATCATCTTGACCGAGTTTGGCGCGGACGCGCTCCCTGGTTGGCACGCCGTTGAAACAGAACTGTTCACCGAAGAATTTCAAGTCGAAATGATTTTGCGCGATATTGAAATTTTGCGAAGCAAAGCATTCATCGTCGGCGAGCACATTTGGAATTTATGCGATTTCAAAACAGCGCAAGGATTACGACGCGTAGGCGGCATCAATTACAAAGGCGTGTTAACGCGCGAACGCCGCCCAAAAATGATCGCGCATCGGTTGCGCGATTTGTGGCAAACCAAAGGATAATCGGTATGACTTTCATCGAACAACTCGTCAACACAATGACGCGCGAACAAAAAATCGGACAGATGCTCGCGCTTGGTTTTTCCGGCACGTATCCTCACCCGGATATTTTGCGAATGATCGAGCAGTACCACGTTGCCGGTTTTCGCGTGACTCCAGGGTCACGCAAATTTATTCGCGAACTCAAACCGGGGAGCGCGGGCGAACCCCGCGTGCGGCGCGCGCCCGAATCGGACGAACGCACATACGGCGCAAAACTTGCCGCGCCGAGTGTATCCGCACAAGAGTATGCGCGCACGCTCAACGTGTTGCGGCAACGCGCGCTCGACACCGGCGCGGGCATACCACTTTATTTTGCGCTCGACTTTGAAGGCAATCAGAGCATTGATTTTTACGCACCGGGCATGTCTGGTTTTCCGCATCCGATGGGCATCGCGCAATCCGGTGATCCAAGTTTGGCGCGTCGCGTTGCGTATGCAATTGGCGCGCAGTTGAATGCGGTCGGCATCAACTGGATTCATTCACCCGTCCTCGATGTGAACACCGATCCCATGAATCCCGAAATCAACACGCGTAGTTACTCACCCGATCCCAGGATCGTCGCCGAGTACGCGACGCAAGCATTGCACGGATTTACAGATGCCAACATCATCGCCACCGGAAAACATTTCCCAGGTCGCGGACAATCGGCGCAAGACGCGCATTACGATGTGAATGTCATTCGCGAATCGCGCGCGCGCATGAACGAAATTCATCTCGCGCCATATCGTGCATTGATTCAAGCGGGGTTGCCCGCGATCATGCTCGCGCATTCAAGCTTCCCCGCACTCGACCCGGCGGGTACGCTCGCAACGATTTCGAAACCCATCGTCACGGGTGTTCTACGCAGCGAACTGGGATTTACCGGCGTCATCATGACCGACTCGTTCACGATGGGCGGACTGGCGAATCAGTACGACATTCCTGAAGCGGCAGTCCACGCAGTCGAAGCGGGCGTAGACCTGGTTTTGCTCAAGGATGAAAATGCGTTGCGCGGCGAAGTGTACCGTGGCTTGCTCGATGCCGTGCGCACAAAACGCATCAGTGAAGATCAGGTCAACGCATCGGTGCAACGCGTGCTCACCGCGAAAAATCGCGCGGGCTTGTTCGATGGCGGACGCGGCATCGTGGATGCGGAGCGCGTACCCGAAAAATTATTCGCGCCCGAATTTGCGCGCATCGCCAACGAGTCCGCGGAAAAATCCGTCGTCGTTTTGCGCGCGCAAGAAAATGTCCTGCCGCTCAAACCTGGGTCGCGTGTGCTCGTCGTCGAACAGGTCAATGTTCTGCATCGGCGCTTGAATGATGTGACAGCGTACCCGGGCGCGTTGTATCACGCCTTGCTCGAACGCGGCATCCACGCGACGTACACTGATTTCGACACGACGGCATTCGAGGACGCGTGGAAAATTATTCAGGTGCGCGCGCAAGATGCAGACGTGATCGTTCACACCGGCTATTACGAACGCGCGAGTGCGAACCTGGCCGGCGCGGGCGCGTCAGCGCAAGCGGGGCTGGGTCGCGAACACCACGAGCGTTTTGCGTCGCTGGGCAAGCCAACGATTTTTGTAACGAACAGTCCGTACCCATACATCGTCTCGCCGCAAATGCAAACCGTCGTCGTCACATTTTCGGCGTTCGCCACTTCGCTGCGTGCCGTTGCGCGTGTGTTGTGCGGCGAATTGCTCGCGCGCATGTTGAATTTCGATCCGACGAAAGCGTACTGATGAACTCACCTCGCACTTTTTCTCTCGACCCAGGTTCGTTGCTGCGCGCGCGCACGCAACCACATCGCGCCGCGCTCGATGAGTTGATCGAACAGGCAAACCTCGCTTTGCAATTCGAACCGGTGTCGGTCGTGAACAAATCGTTTGCACCACCAAGCGGCGATCCACACGATTACGTTTCACTCGCGCGCTATTTTTGGCGCAACCCCGACACCGCAGACGGTTTGCCGTACATCAGTCGCGACGGCGAGGTCAACCCGGAAATTTTCACAATTCCCGATCATCGCAATTTCGATTTGTTGATGGAACATATTTTCACGTTGAGTTTGGCTTTCTGGTTCACAGACGACGCGCGTTTCGCGTCGCACGCCGCAAAATTATTGCGCGTGTGGTTTCTCGACCTAGACACGCGAATGAATCCGCATTTGAATTTCGCGCAAGGCATTCGCGGCGTCAACAACGGACGCGGCATTGGCATCATCGAATCGCGTGAACTCGCACTCGTTGTAGATGCGATTGGATTGCTCGCCCATTCATCCGCGTGGAGCGAAGCCGCTCAACAAGGCATGCGCGAATGGTGCGCGCGTTTCCTCGATTGGTTGCTCACTAGCCAAAACGGACGCGACGAAGCAAATCAACGCAACAATCACGGCACATTCTACGATTCCCAGGTTTCATCGCTCGCCTTGTTTGTCGGCAAAGATGAAATCGCGCGCACGACCATCGAGCGCGCTATGAACAATCGCATCACAACCCAGTTTTTGCCGGACGGTCAACAACCGCTCGAACTCGTGCGCACGTTGTCGTGGCATTACAGCGTGTTCAATTTGCAAGCATGGTTTCGGCTCGCGTCGCTCGGCGAATGCGTCGGACTCGATGTATGGAATTTCAAAACGCGCGATGGCATCGGCATTCGATGCGGCGTAGATTACCTCGCTCGATTCGTCAGCGGCGGGGAATGGGCGCATCAACAAATCGCGCCACGCGAGTACGCCGTATTCTATGCATTGCTCTGGCAAGCGGCGAGCAAATGGAACGATCCAGGTTATCGTGACGTTGCGCGTGCATTACCGGGCGTGAATGCAGACACTCAGCGTGTGCGACTTTTTACGTCGTAAACTTTTCACATTGTTTCGAGCCGCGTCAGCGGCGAGAAATCTCCACAGAAATTGGTGATTTCTCCTCACCGCAAAGCGGCTCGTCGAAATGACACACGAGAAATTCAACATGAAACAAACCATGATTTTACTTTTGCTGTTCCTGGTCGCGTGCGCGACGCCGACAGCACAATCCAATTCGCCCACAGCGACGAGA
>CAZPIR010000342.1:0-4782 GCA_964586085.1 uncultured Anaerolineaceae bacterium
TCGAGGTAGTAGCGGGCGGGGAACACGTTGTCTGAGTTTCAGGTTCAAGGTTTCTG
Source organism: uncultured Anaerolineaceae bacterium (assembly GCA_964586085.1). Taxonomy (GTDB): domain Bacteria; phylum Chloroflexota; class Anaerolineae; order UBA4142; family UBA4142; genus JACRBM01. The sequence continues at coordinate 57 of CAZPIR010000342.1, forward strand.
GTTTCAGGTTACGCCTCGCACTTTTCGATACGTAATATGCAATATGAATCACGTATCACTTTTAGCTTTTGCCTTTGCACTTTTTACTTGATTACGTCCATATTGGTATACGGTCGCAAAACTTCGGGCACGACGATGCTCCCATCTTTTTGCTGATAATTTTCGATGATCGCAATCATCGTGCGCGGAATGCCGAAACCCGAACCGTTGAGCGTGTGCGCGAACTCGGTTTTCGCGCCGGCTTCACGGCGGAAACGAATGTTGGCACGCCGCGCCTGGAAATCGCCGACGTTCGAGCACGACGACACCTCGAGCCACTCGTTTTGACCGGGCGCCCACATTTCAATGTCGTACGTTTTGCGCGCGGCAAAACCAATGTCGCCGGTGCAAAGCAATTTCACCCGGTACGGAATGCCCAACGCGGCGCATGAGTCCTCCGCATTTTGGCGCAAGGTCTCCAGTTCATCCGCCGAATTTTCCGGCAAACAGAATTTGTACATCTCGACCTTGTCAAACTGGAAACCACGCTTGATGCCGCGCACATCCTTGCCCGCCGACATCGGCTCTTTGCGAAAGCACGGCGTGTATGCGACGTAATGCAATGGCAATTTTGCCGCGTCAATGATTTCGTCCTGGTGCATCCCGGTCAATGGCACTTCGGCGGTCGGCACGAACCATGCATCCTTTTCGACATCGTGAAAAAGATTGTCGCGGAATTTCGGCAGTTGCCCCGAACCGTAGACGACATTTTCCTTGACCATGAACGGCGGATAAATTTCATAGTAACCTTGTTGCACATGCAAATCGAGCAACCATTGAATCAGCGCGCGTTGCAATCGCGCGCCCGCGCCGCTTAACACGTAAAAGCGTGAGCCAGCCAGTTTGATGCCGCGCTCAAAATCAATGATGCCGAGCGCTGTACCCAAATCCCAGTGGGCGAGCGGCGCAAAATCGAATTCACGCGGCGTGCCAACGGTACGCCGAACAACATTCTCGCTGTCGTCTTTGCCGAACGGCACATCGTCGTCTGGGATGTTGGGAACCTGGGCGACCAATTCATTGAGTCGCGTGTCCGCCTCGGCAACCACCTTGTCGAGCGTTTCGATGCGCGTGTTGATTTCGCGCACCTGGGCTTTGCGCGCCTCGCGCTCCGTCTCGTCTTTCATCCGCCCGATTTCTTTCGACGCCGTGTTGCGTTGATTGCGCAAATTTTCCAACTCGGCGAGCGCAGTACGGCGCGTCGTGTCCGCGTCGAGAATCGCGTCCACCATCGCCGCATCGCCGCCGCGCCGTTTCAGCGAATCGCGCACGCGGTCGGGTTGTTCGCGGATGATCCGTAAATCAAACATGATGCCTCCTTGTGAAAACCGACGAAGGACGAAAGACGGAGGACGGACGCCCTACTTGCGTCCTTCGTCGTTGGTCTTTCGTCTTTGAAAAATAAAATTCCTCTCAACCTGTAAGGGCGAGAGGATTCGCGGTGCCACCTTTATTCATTGTCTTGCGACAATCTCAAACGCGATAACGGCGCGTGCCGGTTGAACTCGTCGTTCACAACTCGAGAGTGGATTTCCGCATCGTTCGACATTGCCTTGCACCGACCGGCAACTCGCTGAATCGCATCCATGCGTACTCGTCTCTGTCATCGTTGTTATCTAATTGAATTGGCGCGATTCTAGCACGGTTGCAAAGACATGTCAAGCGCTCAGCGAATTTCGAGCACGGCATCCGGCGAAACGAAATAATGTTTGTCGTTTGCCTGAATCAAATAAAATTCCGCGCCCTCGGTCGTGATACGCGCGACAATCGTTCCGCTCGCGAGTCCCGCCGGCGATTGGCACACACTGAATGGCGGAATGGCGTTGTCGCTGTGTAAACACCCCACGCCACGATTGCGATCCAGGCGTGCCGATTTATCGCGCAAGGCAAAATCGTACTGCGCCGGATTCGGTGGAGTGAACACGAGATTGTCACTCAACGTCCAAAAGTGAATCGCGCCATCGAGCGTTTGAACGTGCGTGTACATTTCTTGCCTGCCGATGCGTTGAAACACATCCGTGCCATTTTCGTACAGCGAAACCTGGGTCGTCGAAAGCGGCGCGCTCGCGCCAAAGCCAAACACTTGACGGAACGGCAAGAGATACACGCGCGCCGGCAAGGGCGTGGGTTGCGGCTTTTGTTGCGCAACCACATCGTTCGTCAGCGAACCCAGGAGTGGAAACGCAAGCAGGGCTAATGCGACGAGTGAAACGAATGCGATTAAATCGTGCCAAGCGCGAGAAGAACTCATATCGTCACCGGTTTACTGGAACCTTAACTGCGGCGTCGTGTCCGACGTTTCTTCGACATCAAGCCGTTGAATGATCGTGCGCTCGTCGTCAGTCACGAGAATTTTGACCGTCGTGTAAAAACCATCCGGCATCACGAGCACACAATAACCGCGCGCGCGGCGTCGCCCGCCGATAATCAAATCCATCAACGCCGGCTCGTACCCTTTTTCGATCAGCATCTCGCGGTCTTCGGGACCGACCTGGAAATACGCGGCGGTGCGAAATTTTTGGAGTGCGACACCCAGGTTGCTCCCCATCAAATCGCGCAGGGTTTGCGTCGCCGCAGCGATGACAAGTTTGCGCTCCGCCCAATCCTTGAACGCCTCGGCGACGAGCGTTGCGACCTGGGACGCGCTTTCGGACAACGGCGCATCTTTCGGCATCAAGCGATGAATCTCGTCAATCACGAGCGCGGCGGGCGTGTCGCGATTCGCGAGCCACTCTTCGTAGAAAATTTGCATAAACACGCGCAAGCACGGATCGTCTGCAATCGGGAACGGGCGCGTGCCTTTGACCGGCTGATAAATCACCGCGCCATCCGAAAAAAGCGCGGCGCGCGTTTCTTGCGCAAATTGATCCAGGTCATCGTGCGGATGCAAAACAATGCCGCCGATTTTTTCAACCGCCGCTTGCATGCGCGCCGAGTATTTCAAATTGATCGCGACGATTTTGTAATTCAATAATTGCAAACGCAAAATAAACCACACGATCAAGGTCGAAGTTTTGCCGCCGCCCTTATCGCTGACGAGCAAGACGGGGACGGTGTCCGCGCGAAAATCGGCATAGCGCAATCCTTCCTTGCCCAGCATCACACTGCGCCCCAGCAAAATCCGGTCGCGCGCATCGGCGAGATAAATGTCGCTTCCCTCTTCGTGCGCGAGCGTCGTGATTGCTTGCGCGCTGAGCAAACGTTGACGCGGCGAGGATGGCGGCAAGGTCAGCCAATCCATCCAGCGCGTAAATCCGCTTGCCGTACGCCGAATGGTGAGCACCGGCAACCAATCGTCGAACGCCTCTTCGAGTGCGCGCCCAGTGAGCGGCGACAGCGACAACGCGGTGAGGTACGACTCGACGAGCGATTGATTCGTCTGCGCAGATTTTTCGTCGCGCCCCCAGGTAATCAAATGGGTTTGCGTATCGAACAAGTACTCGAGTCCGCGCCGGTCTTCGAGCTTGTGCAACATCTCGCGCCACGTTTGCGCTTGATCCTCGCGACCCAAACCTGGGACGCGCGCGGCGAGCATCTGTCCGCGCAGTTCGGTCGCAATCACATCACGCGCAAGCGGCGTGATCGAAATGACAACCATCCCATCCACCGCGTGAAGCGCGCGCATCAACGCATCGCGCGCGTCCGGGAACGGCGTGTTGACGCGCGAGACCGTGAGCACATTCCGATTCGTGCGCAGGCGATGATCGAAAGACAATTGCTCCGGCACGAATCCGCGATACGCCGTCGCCGGCAATTTGCCATCGTTCGCCAAAATCGCTTCCTGGGTTTGCGCGAGAAAACTTTCGCCGCCAAACAACATTCGCAAAAGCGATTCCGCCGCGAACGCGCCGAGCGGCGAGATGTTGAAATCGAGTTGGCCAAGCCACTCGCGCACACGCGTTTCGAGGTGCGCCGGGTAGACGATGCCGGTCAGCACAACGCGCGCGCGGCGCGCACCCGATTCGGCGAGCGCGCGCAGTTCGCGCAAGTACTCGTCGGCGGTGCGGTCGCTCGCTTCCAGGTCGAGTTGTCCGAGGTGATAATCGGTAATCCAAAAAATTTCGATGGGCTGTCCGCCGTCCTCGTGTTGTGCGAGATACGCGAGAAATTTCGTCAGCATATCCGCGATGTCGGCGGCGTTGAGCGCGGGCTTGTAACCGGTGCGCCCAAGCGTGATGATCGAAACACGCGCGCGCGTTGCCTCGCGGTTGAGCAATTCGCCATCCTTGAGGATTTCGCGCACCGGCAAGCGCGCGGCAACCGTGTCGAGCTTGAGTATCCCGCCTTGCGTCGCGCGGTCGTGTATTACCCAGAACAAAATCGCGCCGCTCGCCACAACCATCAGCCACACAAGCGCGATGCGCGCGTCGAGCAACCATAACAGCGCAATGACGATGAGCGCAACAACAAAGAAAAAGAACAGCAGATATTTGCGCGTGGGCATTGGTTTGACCACGAGCGGTTTGAATGCCCAATCGTGCAATCCGCGCAACCAACCGACCGGGATGTGCCACTCGCGATAAAAACCGAGCGCGAATACATAGAACGTGAGCGGAACGAGAATCGCCGCGCCGACCCATTCGCGCAAACCAATCCACGCGACAAGCAAGCCCGATGCGCTGAGCGCCAGCATTTCGAGCCAGGTCAAGCCGAGGCGCGTGCGATAATTGAGGAACGCCCAGAGGCG